>JABEVJ010000044.1 GCA_013043985.1 Legionellales bacterium
ACGACTCTTTTCGCCTTCAAGCGCGACTTTCGTACGGAATGACATCGAGCGCTCAAAAATATTTTAGAAACTCGCGATCTCAAGCGCGGAGACTATATAACGACTGATTGGCGAGACAATTTTTATAATTTAGGCATTTTCATCACTTCATTCTCACTCACATGCTGAGAATCTGATTTTTTTGGGATATCACTTTCATGATATCCTAATAAATTCTTAAGAAAATTATATGAGCGTTCTTTTTTCAATTTTTTTGCAGCTGATTCAACCTTATCTTTAATAGGCTCCAGTGATATTGCTTGTGTTTCAGTTGCTGTATTCTTTTTGCTGCTTGGCCAATGAATGGAAAAAGGTCTATCGAGCATTTTTTGAATGCGCTTTTCATTATATTTCAAATGATTTTTGTGCAAATCATCCAAGGCAATACATGCTAAATATAAGTTATAGCACGTATCATTCGATAACTTAGGAAGCAAAATCACCCCAACTCTTCTTGTAGCATGTAAACCTTTCAGCTCAAAAAGAGACCCTTTATATGACTGCATCTCGCCTACAGGGGTATTAAACTTTATAGTATAAGTTCCATCTAATTTTTTTATAGAGTCGTCTGAAAACCGTAGCAAATATTTTTGATTTTGAAATTTCTGGTTCATATGATCTAATATGTCTGTGGTAAATATATTCTGTTCTAATAAGGAATCAGAATCAAAGTATAGATATGAATCAGAAAATCGAGCATCCATAATTCGAATAAAATTCTCACTATCCAGAGCACTGAAGCTATGATTGAACCAGGTTGGGGGAGTAAACATACTAGAACATAAATTTCTTTCTGATAGCTCTTTTTTCAGCCTTTTTTGGCTGGTTCTGAAAAAGGAATCTCCTATAATTTTTGACGAATTTTTATTTTCTTCTGGTTTTTTCAAATTAAATACCGACTGTGATTTAACCAGTTTAAGTTTATTTTGATGAGTGGACATTGAAATCTCATGTTCAGGCAGCTCTTTTCTTTCGAGATTTTGCTCAACTAGCTCTATGAAATCGTCAGCAAGTTCATTTTTAGCGATCTTTTCTTCAATCACTAGTTGTTCTTGCTGAATTATCGTATCATTTTGAATCAATAGGTGTTCGGTTTCTTCAGGTTTTGCTTCATTACTTGTTTCTTGAGATAAATTAGCCGAAGCCAGATCCACTAATTCAAGGTTATTTTTTTCAGTTTTTTTTTCTAATTTTTTCTGTTTTTTCCTTTCAATTTGTTTTTGGCTCTTTTTTTTATTTTTAACTTTTTTGATGGTAATTTCTTCTACCTTCGCGGTAGGTGGCTCTTCTTTAAAGCGATTCGGTGCTTCTGTGGAAAGTTTAGTTGCTTGTTCAAGAAATTTTTTCGCTTTGAAA
This sequence comes from Legionellales bacterium, assembly GCA_013043985.1. Classification (GTDB taxonomy): domain Bacteria; phylum Pseudomonadota; class Gammaproteobacteria; order UBA1113; family UBA1113; genus JABEVJ01. The sequence continues at coordinate 1,396 of JABEVJ010000044.1, forward strand.
GAACTTTTAACTTGTTTTGGAAGTTTCGAAAAAATATCGAATACATTAAGACCATCACGCCCTCTCATACTTAAATCAAGAGTGCGATGTTGCAGAAATAATTGAGCCGCATCCCATTGTTGGTCTTCAACTAACTCCATTAGTGGTGTCATGTTGTGTTTCGCTAGAAAATTAATTTTAAGACTATTATTTTGGAGTAATTTTTCTAAAACATAGATACCCTTTTCTGCACGTACATCATGCTTTATATGCTCATCTGGAGTCGGTTGACTGGTAACTAGCTTGCAAATAAAATAAAGCATTGTATCTTCAGTTTTGTCATCCTCCTGAGGATTATAATCAAAACTGGCATGGTTCATGATTAATTTAACGAGTTCGCGAAAATACTCATCATCACCGCCTCCATATCTGTAGGTAAAAAATTCGAGGGCATTATAGCCCTCCATATTTGTTAACATGACATTGGTATCTGGATGAGCCAATAACAATCTTGCAGCTGCAAAATTCTTCTGTTCCAAGGCAATATGTAATGGTGTGTATTTTTGGCATGTTTGTTTATTAACATCTATATCTTTGCAGTGTAACAATTTTTCCACTACGTGAGAACAGTGCCTGTATGGATTGGCAGACAGTGTATACAATTGACTCATTTGAGACCAAGCCGTACTCTGATTAACTTCAAACGTAGGATGCGCTATTATTAAATCAATAAAACGATTAACATCCTCATTTTTAAAATTTTGAAAAATTTCTTTTTTACATAAATATTCAAGTATTGTCATGCTGTCCGCATTTCTTGCCATCACATCTGTATGGGCATCATTTAACAAAAAATCTATTTCTACGATATTGGCGGCATTAATTGCGCGGAACAACTGATTTTCAGGGGCTGATTCTCTTATTTTAAACATTATGTCTTCACTTTTTAATTTTAATTCTAACTCTTTGCGTATATAACAAGATTGGTGCAAATTATATCCAAATCGTGTTGTTTGTCAACCTAACAAAACACATGTGCTTTGAGTATAGTAACAAAAAGTGCTAAAATAACCGATTACACTTTAATCGGATATGCCCATGGAAACTATTGAAATACGTGGTGCGCGCACGCATAACCTCAAAAATATTGATGTTGTGCTGCCACGTGACAAATTGATCGTCATTACCGGCTTGTCTGGCTCGGGCAAATCATCACTTGCATTTGATACTCTCTATGCTGAAGGACAACGGCGTTATGTGGAATCATTGTCGTCTTACGCCCGCCAATTTTTATCCATAATGGATAAGCCCGATGTTGATCATATTGAAGGCCTCTCGCCCGCGATTTCCATCGAGCAAAAAGCAACCTCGCATAACCCTCGGTCAACTGTTGGCACGATCACTGAAATTTATGATTACTTACGGCTTTTATACGCCAGAGTCGGTCAACCACGCTGCCCTGAACATAATATTTTTCTGGAGGCACAAACGATCAGCCAAATGGCCGACCAGCTGATGCAGCTCCCTGAAGATACTAAAATCATGATCCTCGCACCGATAATCAAAGATCGTAAAGGCGAACATGTTGAGCTTTTTCAACGCCTCCGCACTCAAGGGTTTGTACGGGCACGCGTCAATGATGAAGTCATTGAGCTTGATAATCCTCCTTCGCTGGCTCTGCGCAAAAAACACACCATTGAAGTGGTTGTTGATAGAATTAAAATTCGCCCTGATGCCTTGCAACGCTTGGCTGAGTCACTGGAAACAGCCTGTACGCTCGCTGACGGCTTGGTCTATGTTGCATTCATTGACCAACCTGAGAAAAAAGAGCTGGTTTTTTCTGCAAAATTTGCTTGTGTACAATGCGGTTACAGTTTAGCGGAGCTGGAACCCCGATTATTTTCATTTAATAGTCCGTCGGGAGCATGTACTGACTGTGATGGCTTAGGCGTAAAGCAATTTTTTGATGAAAAACGGATTGTTCATGACCCCACCGTCACACTGGCGGCAGGGGCTATTCGTGGTTGGGACAGACGAAGCACCTACTATTTCAACTTACTTGCTTGTCTCGCAGAACAATACAAGTTTAGTCTTGAGGTGCCATTTGAAACGCTGCCCGCCCAAATTCAACACTTGATTATGCACGGCACTGGCACCGAGTCTGTTGATTTCACCTATTTAACAACAACTGGCAAGATCATTCGAAAAAGCCATCCTTTTGAGGGCGTCGTTGTGACACTGGATCGACGTTATCGCGAGACCGATTCAAATACGATTCGAGAAGAGCTAGCCAAATATTTAAGCATCAGTCCTTGCAGGAGTTGTGAAGGTACCCGTTTACGCCGTGAGGCTCGAAATGTATTTATTGAGAATTGCGCGTTACCAGACATTGCCCGATTATCCATCGATAAAGCACTGGCTTTTTTTGAATTATTAAATTTGCCTGGTTACCGGGGTGAAATCGCTTCAAAAATAAAAAAAGAATTATGTAATCGCTTAGGTTTTCTCGTCAATGTCGGATTAAATTACCTCACACTTGAGCGCAGTGCTGATACCTTATCTGGCGGTGAAGCCCAGCGTATTCGTCTTGCCAGTCAAATTGGCGCGGGGCTTGTGGGAGTAATGTATGTCTTGGATGAACCTTCAATCGGACTCCATCAACGCGACAATGAGCGATTACTCCAGAGTTTGATCAGATTGCGAGATTTAGGCAATACCGTTATTGTTGTTGAGCATGATGAAGATGCCATTCGCCAAGCTGATCATGTTGTCGATATAGGTCCTGGTGCAGGTATCCATGGAGGACAAATTGTTGCTCAGGGAACACCCAAACAAGTTATGCAAAATCCCGCCTCTATTACAGGACAATATTTATCAGGAAAACGCCAAATTGCCATTCCACCCCTGCGTCATCCCTTTGATTTGACTCGTGTATTACGTATTAAAGAAGCCTCTGGCAATAACTTGAAAAGCGTCAGTATAGAGATTCCCATCGGCCTGATGACCTGTATCACTGGCGTATCTGGCTCGGGTAAATCGACCTTAATCAATGATACACTTTATCCTGCTGCCGCCCGCGAGCTCAATGGGGCAACACAAATTCAGCCTGCTCCTTTCAGCAAAATCAGTGGCTTACAACTCCTGGATAAAGTCATTGATATTGATCAAAGTCCAATTGGTCGCACTCCCCGCTCTAATCCTGCAACCTACACTGGTATTTTTACCGATATTCGTGAGATATTTGCAAGCACCTCCGAAGCGCGAGCACGTGGTTACCAGGTAGGCCGTTTCAGCTTTAATGTCAAAGGAGGCCGCTGCGAGGCCTGTCAAGGCGATGGGTTAATCAAGGTAGAAATGCACTTTTTGCCTGATGTCTATGTCATGTGTGATGTCTGTAAAGGGAAACGTTATAACCGCGAAACCCTTGAAATTTTTTTCAAAGGTAAAAATATTCACGATGTGCTCGAAATGACGATAGAAGATGCGCTTCAATTTTTCAGTGCAATTCCGCCTATCGCACGTAAATTGCAGACCCTGACTGATGTTGGGCTGTCTTATGTCAAACTAGGACAAAGTGCCACTACGCTTTCTGGTGGAGAAGCACAGCGGGTCAAATTAGCCAAAGAATTATCAAAACGAGATACGGGCAACACGCTTTATATTTTGGATGAACCCACAACGGGTCTGCATTTTTATGATATCGAGCAGTTACTGCAAGTCTTGCATCGATTACGTGATCACGGTAATACTGTACTGGTTATTGAACATAATCTTGATGTGATCAAAACCGCCGACTGGATCATTGACTTAGGCCCTGAAGGTGGTGATGGTGGAGGGGAAATTGTGGTTGCCGGGACACCTGAAACCATTGCTGCACATCCCACATCTCATACTGGTCGATTTTTAAAAGGGATGGTTAAATAATGCTAACAACATTTCCTGAAAAAACGACTGCATTTCAGCTTCCCTCACCTGTTGGAGAGTTGGAAGTCGTGGTTGAAATACCGTTAACTTCCTCAGCAAAGACAACTCAACTCACCGCTATTGTCTGCCACCCCCACCCTCTGCATGGCGGTACGATGAATAATAAAGTCGTTTCTACCATGATGAAAGCTCTGCTTGAGCTTGGCATTCCGGCAGTCCGATTTAATTTTCGCGGCATTGGCAAAAGTACTGGCATTTATGGTGAGGGTGTCGGTGAAATTCAGGATTTAGAGACAGTAATTGACTGGGTAAAACAAACCCGCCCAGGCACTACCTTATGGTTAGGCGGGTTTTCATTTGGCACATATATCTCAGCGGCAATTGCTGCTCGAGGAGATGTAGCACGATTAATCAGTATCGCCCCGCCTATTATGCATATGAATTTTCAATCCATTGCAAAAATGCCTTGTCCTTGGCTGGTAATACAAGGTGATGCGGACGAAGTATTCGATGCTGAAGAAGTTTTTACCTGGTTCGCAGAAAAACATCCCGAAGCTGATGTAGTACGAATGAAAGCAGCCAGTCACTTTTTTCATGGCCGCTTGGTTGAATTACGGGAAAATCTGATATCGAAATTATCAGAGTGAGTCGCTGTCGCGCAATATGTGAAAATGACAACAAATGCGTGAAAAACAACGGCGTCATTGCGAGGAGCGCAGCGACGAAGCAATCCAGAATGTTCACAAGTGTCAAGTCCTTGATTTTATGCTCTTTCTACTGGATTGCTTCGTCGCTGCGCTTCCTCGCAATGACGAGCGTGTTTCGTTATTTGTTGACATTTTCACATTATGCGACAATTAAATACGACTCAGTTGCTGTGTCTGCTCACTTAACTTTTGAATAATGGGATTGGGCTTGTCATCAGAAGGACTGAAATCCATATTATTCTTTAATCCATCGCTCAGTGCGGCTATATAGAACCTTCCATAACTATTTTCTTTTAGATTATTCTTCGTGTTTCCTCGATTATCATCCAAACGTTGCCGTGATTTGATCAGCGCATTTAGACTCTCAGTACGCGTGTACTGGTTGAAATACTCTTGAAAAAGCTTTTTCGTACTCTTTTCCGATTTCTCTCGCGTGTTGAAAATCGATACGTAGAATACTCTTAACGCTGCCGCATAAACTGCTCCGGCGAATGGGATCAAGTTTTTTAAGATGTGTTGATGTTTACCTAAAATTTTTCGCTGTTCATCTGACATTTGAACTTGCGCAATAACCTCGGTCGTGGAATTAACGTACTTGTAATGAACCTTATTCACAGTTTTCTGAGTTGCTTCAGTAAAATTTATCAATACGTTACTCTCAGGAGCAGGGAATGGGGCTTTCCCATCCCATATTCTATCTATTTCGGGTATAAATTGATTTTTTGCATATTCAAGCTGCTGTGCAATTACGTCATTAAATGATGCGAACAATTGATGATATACTTGTCGCTTAGCTTTTTTTATCGGATCTTCGCCTCTTTTCTCTATCCCTAATTTTTTAAAGCGAGCGTGCAGTGGTTGCAGTGTATAGTTCATTTGCACAATCAGTTGCTCTTTAAGCAATTCAAGCATTTTTTCAACCATAACCGCTTTATTTGCTGCAGCAACAAACTTCCCAAGACTTTCTTGATTACCGTCAATGTATTCTTTTATATAGTGAACACCCTCACCCTCCAGCGTAATAGCATATTGCATACTGTCAATATCATTCTCATTAATTATAAGGTCATCTTCATCGTCTATTCGGTCAGAGTTCACCTCTTGAATTTGGATACTGTCAATATGACTCTCATTAATAATCAGAGAGCTTTCATTGTTTTCCTTATTAGGAACCAACTCCTTACTTTTGATAGACAAAAACTTAGCAGGAAGGAGAACAAGCTCTCCATTTATTTGCATACAAAATCTAAAAAGCGCACTTGTGGAGCCTGCTGATTTCACTCCGTATGCATCCGATTTGGGAAGAACAATGCTGTCTCTTGTCCTTACCATGTTAAGTTCGATACCTTGCTCCATTTGATGAAGATCAAGACAGAATTGACGGAGGAGTTCTGCCAATTGTGCATTCTTTGCATCAGAAGAGCAAAATTGTTGCCAGCTTGCCAAAACTAATTTTGCGATGTGAAGTCCAGCACTTTCATCCATCTGATCAGGGTAAAGTCGATGGAGGTCAGAATACAATTGAAGGAGAGGTTCTGCTAATTTTGTATCCTGTATATCAGAGGAATTAAATCGTCGCTCGCTTGCCAAAATAAACTTTAGGAAGTTGCGCTCGACGTCCTCCTTCATCTGCTCAGGATAGAACTGATGGAAGAATTTAGAATCTTCCAATTTTGTATTCTTCTTATCAAAGAAGCAAAATTGTTGCCAGTTTGCCAAAATAAACTTTATGATGTTACGTTCGGCACCCTCCTTCGTTGAATGAAGGTTAAGACAAAACTGGCGCAGGAATTCAGAATCTTCCAATTTTGTACTCCTCTTATCGAAGGAGCAAAATTCTTGCCAGTTTGCCAAAGTCGCACTGATGTTGTAGTTTGACTCAAAATCTGGAACCTTGGCTTTGACATCAGCACAAATGAGGTCTAACTTTTCCTTCTTAAACTCACGCAATAAATGTATAAATTCTATTGCAGCACTAAATTGTCTTTTAACAAGATAGAGATACATAACATTGAGATAATCAGTTGAGCTATATTTTGGATAAGCGAGGAATCTTACCAATTGACTAAAATAATAATTTGCACGTTCATTTTCTTTGAGATCAAGTCCAGGAAATTCTATGTTGATGTTATGTGACCGATACCAATCCATATCAATTTTAGGATTGCCAACATCCTTGCCACTCTCTTCAATTAAGTCATCGGCCATAACGTCCACCTTGTTAAAATTTGGGTTTGATTTCATCAAAAAATGACGTAGCTTATCTTTAAAGTTTGAGTTAGGCAAGTGTTTAATGATACTGTACCGGACAAGTAACGTCATAATCTGTTAACATCTATCTCTTATAATTTATATTAATATCACATCATAACGAGGTATATCTGATGCCAACAGACATGAATGATCCTTTACGATTAAATTTAATTGAACAAGCACAGGCAAGACAGGTTAGCCCTGAAAACGCGCTTAATACCTATGATCAATTTAAAGCACATTTTGAGCGAGTGAACAGCGTATGTAAACACGCGTTTGCGATTTTGCCCAAAGATTCGCCTGAATACAAAGTTTGGCAACAATACAGCAAAGATATGGCACAACTTGAGAACAAAGTATTGAAAAATTTATCTAATAAACTTAATCCGAGTTATCATATTGCGGCAGAAACTAAAGTGAGTGATCATCTTAAGGCAATTCAAGCAATTGAAGATAGAAAGAATATGGCCTTGGATATGTTAGCCTTGGAGAAGTTAGATGGCGGTAGGCCTGGACCAGAATTTATTGAAAAATCACAGAAAATGATAGAGGAACTTAAAGCATTGGAAAAAAAACCTGAAAAACCAGCGTCACAATCCAAGACAGCCAATATCCATAAGAAACCCAATCTAGCAGAGACCCTAGATAAAATTCAGAGTAATGTCGACACGGTAGACAAGAATGTGGACTCTGCAAAAGCCTTACCTTCACAAGTCAATGCGTTATCGCCTACGCCCTCTACTCCAGCTCCAAGTCCCAAAGGCTATTTAGTGAAAAAAGAAGAACCTAAATATAGCTCAAATTTAACCAAAGGATTGGGATTGTCAGAAGATATGATGGTGATGCAAGCATTGGATCAGATTGGAAAGTGTATTGGAGGTCTCTTTAACCTTGTCGCTATGGGGGTGGTTGCTTCCACACCTGCAGTCAAAAAAATTGTTAGCGCGACAAAAACGATTGCAAAAGAGGTGTGTGAGATAGGGGGTAAAATAGGAAAGAAAGTGGTTAATGCAATGGCTGGTGCGGCTTCGAAAATTTTAGAGTCAAAAGATGATTCAAAACTGAATGAAAAATCCGATATGGAAAATACCTCATCGATATCGAGGAGACATCGATAAGATTCTGTTAATACGCAAGAATGCAAATAAAAATTTATTTATTATTTATGTATAAATTAATTTTTGTGCGTAATTCTTTATCATTTTCGCAATTTTTTAACTCATTTAAGAGTGTTGGCGTACGAATTAAATGAAATAATTGCTCCTTAAAACGTTTAGTCACTTTTTGTTTTTCAGAGAGAAACGCCTTTTCTTTTTCAATAGCGGTAAATTCAATCATTAACTCTTTTACTTGCTCATCCGGCCATAATGTTTTTTTGAGGTTTTTTTGCAAATATTTGATGCACTCATCGCTAGGCGCACTACTAAGGTTTAGTTTATCTAATTCATCTATGACACGTTGTTGTATATCACTCAAACTATAACCATAGTCAGTTAAATCAGATGTAGCAACTCGACCATACATTTGAGCCAGGATATTCCCTATTTTAGCCTGAAACTCCGCTTTCAAACTAAGCACTTTATTATCCAGAAACAACGCATATTTATCTACACGAAATGGCAAAGGAAGACTCAATAAGGCAACCATATCCGCTTCAAAAGGTGGATTTTTTGGAAGAAAAAAGTGAGCTTTACTTTCTGAATTGTTAATTAATTTGATTAATTTATCTAATAAACTATTGTAAACACCTTCCAGCACAATTTTTTTACTATCTAAAATCTTTGGATTAAGTCTTTTAGTTAACATATCTTGATCGATATATTGTGAAAATTTTCGTATGATACACACTGTGATATAGTCAGCTTTTGGTTTTCTATTACTTGATCTAACCAGATCGCATGATTGGGTCAAGATCATGACGTAATCATTCTCACACGCCGTAATTTCAGGATAAAATCGTTTAAACAAATCACTTAATTCACCAGTAACACGCACAACGTCACCTTGCTCTAAACAGGATTGAGCCTTTTCTATAGAATGCATCCGTGAAAAATCATAGACATAAGGCAAAATCCCTTCTGACATGTTATATCCAGTCGAGTTTTTTATCTGTCTCTAATTTTGTCAAAAAAACATTTTGCGCATGTATTTTTTGACTTTCAATTTCCTTTTTGGCTAATTTAACCATTTCTTTTGATGGATGCGACTCTTTTGTTTTTTGAGTTAACAACCTGCTTCTTGAGTTCACTAAACTATTCTTCATAAAAATCTACCTCTTTGAAGGAACTTTTCAATTATACATTATTTATTTTCTGATTTAAACATATATTTCGTATGTTGTTTATATATTTGAGTATAGCAAACCCGATATGAAATATACTCAACACACATGATATTTTTGGGATTTATGATGCAGGCAAACTGCTTAACTTCAACTCCAAAATCGGCAACAGCACTTCACTATCCGGTGCATCTTGCTGGGCTTGCAAATATGCTTTACGAGCAGCCGCAAAGTTATGCTGAGTCACGTAAATATCGCCTTTCACCTCGTCTACTAAAACGGCAAAATTGGGATCATCCATTTTTGAAAGTAAATTCAAAGCCTCATCTGGTTTCTTCATCGCTAATAGCACGCGGGCAGCCCGAACACGGGCAATTTGTTTTAACGAATCATCAGAGGCATGATTAACCACCCACATATCACTTGCATAAGCCAAATCATATTTTTTTTGATCAACTTGCATACGAGCTAACAATAAACTGCTCAATGCAGCATACGGCAAGCTAGGATAAGTCTTAATAATCGCTTGTGCCCGCTGGGTATACGCAGCGGTATCATCATGAGCGGAGGTGGTCAGCAACACTTGGTAAGCTTGTGAAGCAGTTGTATCACGTTTTAGCTGGTACCGCTGCCAATATTGCCAACCAAAAATAAGAATCAAACCTAAAATAATTCCCACTACCAAAGCCGTGCCGTTATTATCCCACCAGCGCTTTATCGCATCAACCCGGTCATGGTCAGTTATATATTCACTCACATTGCACTCCTTACGCTCAAAAACTTCATCAACTCCGTTATCGGCATTATATACTCAAAGCAGATGAGTTTTTGGTTTTCTAACTTGCTCTTTTACGCCCTATGACACGATTAAAACGTGGTAATATGAATAACTATTACGCACGTTTTAATCGTGTCATAGGGCAGAAAATAGCTGCGTTATAAATCCCGAAAACTCATCTGTTTTGAGTATAGCTTGCGGTTTATCTTCCCGTAAATATTTGATCAGCAACGATTTATTTTCAAGCTCATTTTCGCCGATAATCACCGCCAAACTAGCGCCTGATTTATCCGCACGTTTCAATTGTGCTTTCAGATTACCGCCACTCAAATTCATGCCAACTAATAAATCGGGAACTTGATCTCGCAATTGCTCTGCCAGAGCGAAAGCAGCATATTGTGCCTCCTCTCCTGCTGCCACAATAAATAAATCCATATTGGTAGAAATATCCGGCATAGCAAATTCTTGAATCAAGAGAATCAAACGCTCAAGACCAATGGCAAGGCCAATGGCTGGCGTCGATTTCCCGCCAAGCTGCTCAACCAGCGTATCATACCGACCACCACCACAGACTGTACCTTGTGCGCCGAGACTTGTTGTGATCCATTCAAACACGGTGCCGTTATAATAATCCAAGCCTCTGACAAGCTGTGGGTTAATGGTGTAGGAAAGGCCTGCTTTATCAAGTAAACGGCGTAACTTTGCAAAGTGTTGTTTTGAATCTTCATCGAGATAATCGGTCAACTTTGGCGCATCTTGATTTAATTTTTTAATATTCTCGTCTTTGCTATCTAAAATGCGTAAGGGGTTGGTTTTCAAACGAAGCAAGCATTCTTCATCCAATTTATCCGTGTGTTGATTGTAATATTGAACCAATGCCTCACGATAGCTGACACGGGCTGCCGATGAACCTAAAGAGTTTAGTTGCAAGGAAACATGTGTGTCGATATTGAGTTTACGCCACAATCTCGCTGTCATTAAAATAAGTTCTGCATCAATATCGGCATCGGCATAACCAAAGGCTTCCGCGCCAAAATGAAAAAATTGCCGGTATCGGCCTTTTTGAGGGCGCTCATGCCGAAACATCGGACCAAGATAATAAAGTTTTTGTAATTGATTATAAAACAAGCCATGCTCAATGCCTGCTCGGACACATCCAGCGGTGCCTTCCGGCCGCAGAGCAAGCATGTCACCATTACGATCAGGAAAGGCATACATTTCTTTTTCAACAATGTCGGTGACTTCACCAATTGTGCGTTTAAACAGAGCAAGCGATTCAACTATCGGAAAACGAAGCTCTTGATAACCATAATACGTTGCAATTTCACGAAGTGCAGACTCTACCCATTGCCAGAGCTTCACTTGCTCAGGAAGGATATCGTTCATTCCGCGAATAGCTTGATAACGTGTCAATTTAATCTCTCATTGTTAATTATTATCAGGATCATGCCAAACGGATATTCCTGATGGCTGCTGAGAAACGGCTTTGGTCGAAGGAATAACAGAGGATGAATTATTCACAACAGTCATCCCTGGGCTTGTCGAAGACAAACCAGGAACGGCTGCCACATTGGCCGTTGTTTGATTCACATCAACATTTTTCTGCTCGGCTTGTGCAGTCATAGCGGATGAATCAGTACTATCCGCTTGTAAGCCTGGTACATTTGAAACGGTATTTGCAACCTGCGTAGCAACTGGGTTGGTTGTCGTCATTTGCATTTGGCTGCTCACCCCGGGACCCACAGCTGGCGTTGCAGAAGCCGCCCCGGATAAGGGTGCGGAAGAACCATCTGCTGGAAGGGTCACTTGAGCCTCGCTACCTTCTGCTCCTGGCTGAAACCCACTGGCAGTAATAGAATGTTGATTAAGAATATTGGTTGAATTATTCCGGCTCTGCCACCAAGTCAACACCAGAATAACCATAATCACAACAATACTATAACCAATCCATTTGACTGACGAGTCACTGCGTCGTTTATTCTGCACATTGATCCGTTGATAATTACGATCGGGTGCCGGTGCTCTTTCCCGCATATCTGGATACAGAATGTTGAATGAATTAATAATTTCATCTTGTGATAAATTAAGCAGCTTTGCATAAAGACGTAAGTAACCGCGTACAAACGTCAATCCAGGAAGTTTATCAATCTCATCTTTCTCCAATGCGCAGAGATAATTAAGTGGCAAATGCAATTGAATTGAGATTTCTTCCTGACTCAAGCCAAGCTCTTCTCGTACTCTGCACAATTTTGCTCCTGGCTTTTCAGTTACTGCAACAGGCGCTTCTTCAGTTGTCGTTGTTTGGGTATCCATTTTATTCCACTTGCTCCAATCCTGATAGTTTTACTTGCTTGTACTCATTCGACTCTGGAAAATTTTCTTTTAACAAAGCAGCATCCGCTTTCACGCGAGCCTGATCCTTCACTTCTCTAGCCAGTTGTAAATCCAACCAAATCGATTCAGCAGATGGCTTTGCTAATTGATTGTAACGCTGAAGGTACTTATTGGCCAAGCTAAATTTACCATTATCAAAATTTATCTGTCCCAACTCCAGTGTCGAGGTTGGTAAACTTGGGTTGTTATCCAATGCCTGCATAAAGAACTTCTGAGCAGCTGCTTTATTCGGAATTTCTTCTGCGCAAAGACCTGCATTTTCATACGTTGACGCGTCGTTTAAATAAGCGGGATCAGCTACGGCTTCTGCAAAGTAAGTCAGTGATTTTTGATACTGACCTTTTTTACACAAAAATGCGCCATAGTTGTTTAACGAACTTCCTTTTTTGGGATCCAGGTTAATTGCCTTTAGATAATATTTATCTGCCATGGTATTGTTATCTGTCATTTCATAAAAATAAGCTAAAGCACTCCATACCTCTGGAGAGTTAGGATCTTGTTTCTGAGCCAGCAACAGTTTGCTTTTTGCACGAGAAATATTTCCTTCTTGCAAATAACCTACCCCTAATTGAGTATTATAAACAGCTGCGGCTGGATTATAGCGCTCAGGACTCACACTTGAGGGTGTTTGTACATCGGGTTGTTCTGTGCAAGCAGACAAAAGCAGGCTAAGCATCAAAAAAAATGCTTGTTTTTTCAAACAGGATAAACTAAAACTCATAGTTAATTCCTTACTCTTGTGTGTTGAGTATTTTAATATCCAGTTTTTTTAACATTCGTTCCCTGCGCTTTGTTTTATCAGCAAAACGCCCAACCAACTGACCGCAAGCCCCATCAATGTCATTACCGCGCGTCTTCCGGATAGTCGTATTCAGCCCTGCCGCCAGTAACTGTTTTTGAAATTTCTCAATAACTGGGCGTGGTGTACATTGATAGCGTGTGCCCGGAAAAGTATTAAAGGGGATCAAATTAACCTTAGATGGCACCCCCTGCAACAAAGTGATCAACTCTCTTGCATGGCGAGCTTGGTCATTTATTCCATCCAACATAACATACTCAAAGGTAATGCGGCGACGGGAATTTTCAGGGAAATACTCACGACAAAGTGCCATTAACTCTTTTAAAGGGTGTTTTTTATTAATCGGCACCAATTCATCACGCAACGCATCATTTGGAGCATGAAGTGACACAGCTAGTGCCGCCTCGCTTACTTCTCTCAAGCGATACATATTCGGCACCACACCAGAAGTACTAAGCGTCACTCTGCGTTTAGACAAACCGTAAGAAAAATCGTCCATCATTAAATTCATTGCCGGAACAACACTATCCATATTAAGCAAAGGCTCGCCCATTCCCATCATGACAACATTGGTGACTTGACGATCATGCCTTCTATCTTCTTTTGATAAACGGCGAACAGCCTGATAGACCTGCCCGATAATTTCAGCTACCGACAAGTTGCGGCTAAAGCCTTGTGTCGCTGTTGAGCAAAAAGTACAGTTAAGAGCACAACCCACTTGTGAAGAAACACATAACGTACCCCGATCATCTTCAGGAATAAAAACCGTCTCAATGTTATCGTGCTCACCAATCCGCATCAACCATTTACATGTCCCATCACTTGATATCTGTTCATGAATGATTTCAGGGGGCTGAATAACGGCAATTTCGCTCAAACGAGAGCGGAAGGATTTACTTAGATTACTCATTTCATCAATCGTAACACCATACTGATGAACCCACTGCAATACCTGAGTGGCACGAAAAGGCTTTTCTCCCAATTCTGTCATGAGAGCAGCCATCATTGTGCGATCATAGTTGAGTAAATTGATCGGTTGTGCGGTAGTCATTAGTTGTGATTTACCTTATTTTGACTGACCAAAGAAAAAGTTGATTTCTTCTTTAGCTGTTTCAGGACCATCAGAACCATGCACAGCATTTTCATCAATACTAGCAGCAAAATCAGCACGAATCGTGCCTGGAGCTGCCTGAGCAGGATTCGTCGCGCCCATAATTTCACGGTGCTTTAATATGGCATTTTCACCCTCTAGGGTTAAAATAACTACAGGGCCTGAAATCATGAATTCAACCAGACCATTAAAAAATGGGCGTTCGCGGTGAATAGCATAAAATTGCTCTGCTTCCTCTCGAGAGAGCTGCTTCATTTTTATTGCAACCGGTATTAAATCAGCTGATTCAAAGCGGGCAATAATCTGGCCAATATAATTTTTCTTTACTGCGTCGGGCTTAATAATGGAAAGAGTGCGTTCTATCGTCATTTGTTATGAATTCTCCGTTAAGATACGTTAAGCTTTAATGTGCGCGCGATTATATCAAAAAAACATTAAAATTGATATAGCTGCCGTCACATAATTGACTCGAAGTGTGTCGAGTATAACAAAAAGATAAAACTATAAATAATTCAAACAATTATCCTAAAAACGGCAGTTGAATCGTAGCGAGAGGTATTAATGTGTTGAATAAAAAAACCTTGAGATTCAATGCAGTAATGCCTCGCAGTAAGTACCAATGCGTAAATTATCCTGTATAATTTTGTTTTTATTTTCATATAAGGACAAGGGATGAAATATGTAGCGGGCTTATCAGA
>JABEVJ010000045.1 GCA_013043985.1 Legionellales bacterium
CCAGCAATAGTTATTCATATTGTGCAGTTTTAATCGTTTCTTCTGGCGTAAAATAGCAAGTTAGAAAACCGAAAACTCATGTGTGTTGAGTATATATTAAGCGGCAGCGGCTAAATATTAGGCGAAGAATGTCTGCTCAAAATATCAGAACATTTATCAACCAGGACTTGAGATTTAGGTTTCCAAAGTTGGCTGAGTAATGCATTTCCGATTTTTTCTGCGCCAAGTGCATAAGCCAAACTTGGCAAAATAGTGGCAATAGCTTTAATGGCTGTTTTGGCCAGGTTGTCGTTTCGACATCGGGCAAGGGTTTGTTTATTCTCGCGGACAATTTTTTTAAACTTAGCTATTTTGGCATGATTTTCCTTGAATTGTTCCAACCACTTTGATTGTTGGTTGCTTCCTGGCTTATTGCCTTCTGTGCGTTCCAATATTGCATCTTGCTTCTTTTGCGGAGTCTCATTGCTAACGATGAGTGGGGCAAGTGTATTAGTAAACATAAGTGATTTTTTTAACTCGCAGAATACGCTTGCTTTGTCCGAGAGATCGCCAACTAAGCTTGGAGTGTAGATGTTAATAGGTGTGAACAATTCATTTATCGTTCTGAAATCTTTTTTTGATTTTTCCAGTATTTTTTGTTCTAACACTTTTTGAGCGTGCAGACTGGGATAATAAATAAATTCTTCCAACTCTTTTTGGACAGCCTTAAACTCAGGATTTTCTTGCAAATAATTTTGTACCGCATCGACTGTGGCCTGACGATCATTAAGTTTTCTTCGGTTAAGTGCTTTGCTGAGCATTTCAGTCTGTTTCAATGCATCTGCAAAAGGAAGATGATCAAATAAAACCATCAGGTTAGTAATAATATCTTTAGACGCCATTTTGTTAAGCATTTCTTGGCTAAGTTGTATTTTATTTTGTAAAGTCATTTTTATTCTCAAGCTTTGTAGTTATTAAAAAAAATAACACGATGTTATTAAGAGTATATTATGATTGCAATTTTATTTTATAAATGCTCTGTAGGGAGCAAAAAGTGGAAAAATCTCGGCGTCATTGCGAGCGCAGCGAAGCAATCCAATTGAAAGAGGGTAAAATCACTATCTTGACACTTATGACTACTCTGGATTGCTTCGCTGCGCTCGCCATGACGAGGGTTGAGCGCAGTTTGATGCATTTTTTCAATTTTTGTCCACTACAGAGTTATATATGAGCAGTCTTGCAGAAATCAGCCAATGCGGCAACTCCTAACTTTAAATCCGATTCACTTGCCCCGAACGATAACCTTATAAAACCACTTTTCCCAAAGGCATCTCCCGGCACCAGAGCGACATTCGCTTGCTCCAAAGCCAGCTTGCAAAACTCGATTGAGTTTATCTGTGTAACGCCTAATTGTTGCAACGAAATAAAAACATACAATGAAGAGGCGGGGGGATGAAAAATGCTTTTATCAAAAGCATTCTGTAGTGCCGCAATCAGAACATTTCTTCTTTGTTGCATATTTTCTCTGACCCAAGAAGTGATAATATTCACCTGTTTTAACGCAGCGATAGCGGTCCATTGACTGATAGTTGTCACCCCACTCATAATTCCTGCACCTTTCGGCAATAAGTAATGATCATTTGGAATATTTGTTTAACAAATTCAGGTGATAATTGGTGTTTTTCACACAGCTCCTGGTAAAGGTTAAAGAGTTGCTTTTCTCGTGAATAGTCAACTACATTCATTTTCATTTCCGATTTTAGTTGACCAATTTGTCGACATAACTCGACTCGTTCCGCTAATTTTTCAATGATAGCAACATCGATTTGTTCAACTTGTTTTCTGAGTTCGTCAATTGTGTTCATGATGAGCCTCTGTGTTTTACTATGATGAATGCAGTTAAATTCGGTTGATCATCTTGAATAGTATTGGCAAGGATTTCCAAATCATAAATTTCAGCGCAGCGTCCGGGTGCGATGACAGCAGAATAGGGAGGCAAATTTCCTTCGGCGAGGTCTTTAGCTGCTTTTGCAGTATCGCACCATTCAATCATTTGAATGTTTTTAAAGGTTTTTTGTAAGAAACGAGTGCATTGAGCAAGGCCCTGCGGATGAGAAACAATAGTTGTAATTTGATTGATTTCAGTTCCTTTGGAGCCAAGTAAACACTGATTGACCTCAAGCCAAAGCTCATCAATCACGGTGAATAGATGTTTGCCCATTGCTTCGAGGGCAGGTTTTACCAATCCTCCGCGGAGATTGACTACAGGGAGTATTCCAAGATCAATCTCTTCTTTTTCAATGGCCGCCAGCACACCTTCCATGTCAATCAAGTAAGCCAGAGAGGGTTGGATATTTGCTCGTTTTGCATAGAGCAAGCCAGCCTCTTCAGAAAAAGAACCTTTATCGCCAGAAACACCTAGTTTTATCGTCATTCTCACACCTGTTTGTGGTCTTTAGCCAACTCCAACAGAAATGCCTCCGTACTTTCCCAATTCAGACAAGGATCGGTAATGGATACTCCATCCAAATCAATGGCTTCTGGTTTGTCTATATGCACACTCTGGTTACCGTCTTTTATGAAACTTTCCACCATAAATCCTTTCACTAGCGGTTTTAAATCAGGCCGGGATCGAAGGCTTTCAATAACCTCCAACACGATGGCTGGTTGTAAATGGTAATCTTTTTTGCCATTCACCAGACAATTATCATGACTGGCATCGATGATAACAGACGGATTCTTAATTTTGTGATTTTCCATATAGCGTTGAGCTTCTTCCAGATGCTCTATGGAGTAATTTTGAGCATGATTAGAGCCTCGTAACACCAAGTGAGCATAAGGATTGCCATGAGTTTGAACCTCATCGCCGTCAAAAACAGCGACATGGGGATATTGAGCTGCAACAATGCTGTTAACAGCGATTGCCAGAGAGCCGTGAGTAGGGTTTTTTAAACCAACTGCACAATCCAGTGCAGAGGCAAAAATCCGATGTTCTTGATCTTCGGCACTGCGGGCACCGATAGCAATCCAAGAGAGTAATTCCAGGAAACCTTTTGCATTGTGTGTAAACAAGGCTTCATCGGCAATGGGTAATCCCATTTCAATTACTTTAACCATCATGTCACGGGTATACCGGATACCAGCTTCAATATCAGGAGGTAAAAAAACATCAGGCTGGTTAATAGGCCCCGTCCAGCCTTTGGTGGTTCGTGGTTTCTGAATGTATACACGCATGACAAGTTTCAATGCATGACTTACCTTGGCATTCAATTTTACAAGACGTTCTGCATACTCCAGAACGGCTTCTTTTGGCCAGGCTGAACAAGGGCCAACAACCATCAATAAACGTTTATCAGTACCGTCTAAGATAGCTTTTATTTCTTGACGATCTTGTGCAATTTGCTCATGTCCAGCAGGAGAGAGCGGAAATGCCTGTATGATTTCTTCCGTAGGGGGTAGTTTTTTTATAATTGTGTAACTCATGATTGTTCTCTATAAATGAAGGGTTTATATATATTATACTCATTCTGCCGGAAGATGCGAGCCAGTGTCTTGTAATGAGGGGCAACCAAACTTTGCCCCTCATTACAAGATAGCGACTATTGATGCTCTCTTGTTTCACTGAAGATAATCATCGGCCAGCGTTCCATGGTTAAATTCAAGTTAATCATCGTGGGTGCCAGGTAAGTGAGGTTATCAGCACCATCTAAGGCAAGATTCATGATGGCTTTTTGCTTGAATTCTTCAAGTTTTTTCTCATCATCGCAGCGTATCCAGCGTGCGGTAGCGACTGAAATGGTTTCATAACCGCAATCAACGTTATATTCATGTTTTAACCGATAAGCGACGACATCAAATTGTAAAATACCGACAGCACCTAAAATTAAATCATTGCTGATTAGAGGTCTGAAAACCTGTGTTGCACCTTCTTCTGAGAGTTCAATCAAACCTTTTTGCAGAGCCTTCATTTTGAGGGGGTCACGTAATCTGACACGTTTGAACAGTTCTGGTGCAAAATAAGGAATGCCAGTAAATTGTAAGGTTTCACCTTGAGTAAAGGTATCACCGATTTGTACCGTACCGTGATTGTGAATGCCGATGATATCCCCGGCATAGGCTTCATCAACCAATTCCCTTGACCCTGCCATAAACGTAAGGGCGTTACGTAACTGAATTTCTCTGCCTAAGCGCACATGTTGTACTTTCATGCCATTTTGATATTGACCTGAACAGATGCGTAAAAAAGCAATTCTATCACGGTGTGAAGGATCCATATTCGCTTGAATTTTAAAAATAAATCCTGAAAATTGAGGCTCGGTTGCGATTACTTCGCGAGTTTTTGTAGGGCGAGGCAGCGGGGCAGGGGCATCTTCTACAAATAAATCCAGTAATTGTTGAATACCAAATGTTGACAAGGCCGAGCCAAAAAAAACTGGCGTTTGTTCTCCTGCCTGATAAGCGGTTTTGTCAAAAGCATGACTGGCGCCTTTTACTAATTCAATTTCATTTCGTAGTGCTTGCGCCTGCCCATCAAGCAATTCATCGAGCAGTGGATTATGAAGACCATCCACATATTTGGCTTCATGAAGTCGGTCACTTTTGCCGTGCTCAAATAAATAAATGCGATCCTCATAGAGGTGATAGATGCCTTTGAATAATTTGCCCATGCCAATTGGCCAGGTAATGGGTGCGCATTGGATTTTGAGGATGTCTTCAATTTCATCAAGTAAATCAATGGGTTCACGGCTGTCACGATCAAGTTTATTGATAAAGGTAAAAATAGGGGTGTTACGCAAACGGCAAACGGCTAATAATTTGATAGTCCGTGACTCGACGCCTTTTACGGCATCGATCACCATCAGTGCTGAATCGACAGCCGTGAGCGTTCGATAGGTATCTTCCGAAAAATCTTCATGTCCAGGGGTATCAAGTAAATTGATAATGCGATTTTTGTAAGGAAACTGCATGGCGGATGTGGTCACGGAAATACCACGTTGTTTTTCAAGTTCCATCCAGTCGGAGGTGGCATGTCTTGCTGCTTTGCGTCCTTTAACAGTTCCAGCTAATTGTATCGCACCACCCATGAGCAGGAGTTTTTCGGTTAAGGTTGTTTTTCCCGCATCAGGGTGGGAGATGATGGCAAAGGTACGACGTTGGTTAATGGTATCAGTTAAATTCATTTAGGCGTGCTCAATTTCGTAAATCGGAGAACATTTTAGCATAGTCTGAGGTATCGACACAAAAATTGAAAAAAAAACGTTAATTTTTAATAGGTTAGCGAAAGAAGTGTAGCCCGTATATCTCTTTTTTAGCTCTTTTATAAAGAATTAAACATCAAATATAGGTGCACTATTTCCACTAATACGGGCTACATACTAGTATGACAATCACTGAGGAGTATTTTAAAATTTAAATTGAGGCGCAGTATCCATGTTTTTAAAAATATCAGGGTACTTTGCTTCCATTTTACTATGGAAAAGCATAAAACTCATGTGATAATCCTCAACCTCTTTATCAGTCTGAGCATAGTTCATATTCCCCATAGTGAAAGCAAGTTTTTTGTCGTACTTATCGGCATCCGTGTGCAAGTCCGCATTACGTAACCTCGTACAGTAGCTGCCAAAATTGCGGTATAGAGCTTTTGCTGTGGCAATACCACTTGGTTCTTGAATTTTATCTGAGATATTCTCAGATTGTTTTGATAGCAAGGGTGTATACAGGGTTTCAGTGGTAGGTTGCGTTTTAACAGCATAAAGTGAGTTCTTGCTAAGAGCGGCATAATTATTTGATGACGTGTTATTGATAGATGGTGTGTATGATGCTCCAAGTGCAGGTTTAACCGCATCGGTTGATATCTTCTTATGAGGTTCATAATGATTTGATGATGGGTTAGCGATAGGTGGCACGTTCGCTGGTTCAACTATAGGAGTAACGCTAATCGCATCAACTGACATAGTTTTGAAGGGCTTTTTCTCTCCATTTATCATGATAGTTTTGTCAAAATTGACACGGTCAAACTTAATGCCATTCATAGTAAACTCAAAACCTTCTTCTTGAGTAAAATTAAACATGCTTTTTAATTTTGCAATCAGGATATCGTCTCTTTCAGTTTTTATATTCTGTGGCTCAATAAACAGTATTCCCGGTCTATCAAAATACGTCATCAACGGTTTTGTATTTAGTCTCGGTTTGAGATCATGAACTGCTACAGCTGCTGGTTGTAGCTTGTTCAGTACTTCATCTCTAATTTTATTATTTTCATCATTAGGGAATTTTATAGCCAACCCGCCATGTGCTGAAACGTATACTGTAATTTCCATTTTTCCTGTGGCTCTGGCTTTGGCTAGATTGGCTTGTGCTTGAGATTTAGTAAAAAGAGTAGCCTGATTATTGCTAGCGGTGATATTGTTGACGTTGTTATTGTTGACGTTGTTATTGTTGACGTTGTTATTGTTGACGTTGTTATTGTTATTAACGTTAACGTTATGATCGATAGAAGGAACATAATGAGGATCCCCGAACTTTTCTAAAGTTTCTTTAATGGTACGGATGAAGTAAGCCGATAATCCCATGATGTTTTTTTGGTTTTCATTGATAATCTTGAGCAAATCATCCTTGCCTTTCACTAGGGTCTGTTGACAATTGGTTCTTTGGCTGCAAAAAGAGTGTAATCGGTAAAAATTGGTTCTTGTTTTCGTTAAATAGCTTGCTATTTGCCTCAAACAAGAACCAATTTTTCCTCGATTCTCTCTTTTTTCGCTTCAAAGAACCAATTGTCAACAGACCCTA
>JABEVJ010000046.1 GCA_013043985.1 Legionellales bacterium
ATGTTGAATAGCATATCGCGCGTACGGCAGAAAATAAGGCGAGGTCGTCATTACCCTCGCTGTTCTAGAAAACCGTATAATCGATGGAAAAGCAGTAATATGTCAAAAATTGCAAAAGCTGAAGCTTAACCGAATGCCATTGCCGTATATATAACCTCAGATTAAATCAATATTCACATAATATTTTAAGATTATAATTCATTTTATTTCAAGTAATTAAATAAAACAGGAGATCTACTTTCATGGCAATTTATGAGGCTATTAAAAACAATGACCTGCAAGGTGTGATAGATTTTATTGATGATATTAATTTACAAAATGAAAATGGACAATCTCCGCTTCATTTTGCTATCGGATATAATAAACTCGATATTGCAAAATACCTTATTGACAAGGGAGCCAACGTTAACTTACAAAACATCCTGGGAGATACCCCGCTTTGCTTGGCGATCGTAGATGAGAAACCTGATATTGCAAAATACCTTATTGAGAAGGGGGCGAATATTAACTTACAAAACAATAATGGGCTTACTCCTCTTCATTTGGCTATCCAGTTTGAGCTTTTAGAGATTGTAGAATGTCTTATTGGTAAAGGGGCAAATAGTAATATAAAAAACGTAAAAGGAGAGACCCCTCTTGATTTTGCTCAAAAATTCGCGTTGATAGAGGAGATGAGACAGAATATGGGCCATATTATAGGGCTTATCATACGAAGGCAACACAGACTAAATGCGGTTGATGCACCTAATATTGAGACTGAAGATGTTTCAGATACTGAGATTTGGAAAAAAAATTTTAAAGCTCAAATAAAGAATGCTGAAAATGTTAATACGGTTGGATTCACTTCAATATATTTCTGGCAAAAACCAATAAAGAGCATGCCTCGCGACGACTGCGACGAGTCGCAACGATTGGACATTAATAATGTAAACAATTTGAATTTTACTGAGGTTTAAACCCTACCATAAATAAACGCCTAAAAGGTAACAAAATCTTCCCATTTTTTTGTAAAGGATATTCGTGAGAAAGTTGGTCGAGATAAACTTCAGTAAAAATGGATTGTTGAGACTGATCCATCATAGACAAAACAGGTCGCAGCCCAGTTCCTTTAACCCAATCAAAAATAGCATGATAATCAGCCATTTCTTGAAAATATTCGGTTTCCCATATATGCAAATTATCCAGACCTGCTTCAGTTAACAAATCATAATAGTTTTTTGCATCGTAAAATGGCTGTGTTAAAACACCATAACGTAATTGTTTTATTAGAGGTTGCCACCTAATATTATTTTTCAGAATATTCAGCGTAATTTGGTGTGATGGAGCATGAAAATTATTAGGCATTTGAATAGCTAAGGCACCACTTTCACTTAAAAAAGAAATGAGGCGGGGAAATAATTGTTGATGGTTATCTACCCATTGTAATGAAGCATTAGCACAGATTAAATCAATTTTTTCATTTACTGTGAAATGTTCGATATCTGCCTCTATGAAATGCAGATTTGGATAATCCTTATGGGCTTTTTCCAACATATTTGGAGATGAATCGATTCCTGTTACTTTCGCTTCAGGCCAACGATTTTTTAACAAAATCGTGCTATTTCCTGGGCCACAACCTAAATCATAAATAATCTGCGGTTGAAGCGTTTGTGGTAATATGGCTAGTAAGTCAATGGCAGGACGAGTTCTTAGATCAATAAATTGACTATAGGTGGTAGCGTGCCAGAAATTACTCATATTTACTCCTACGGGTTAGAACAACTAGAACTATTGGGCTTAGGTTGTGATGAAGATAATGCTAAGGATGGTTGTTTGTTATCCTGATTTTTCCCGACAAACATTGTACTTTGATTATTTTCTTTGTATGAAGCGACCTCTTTTGCTCCTTTTCTTTGACCTAATTTCCGGGCGTACATGCCAGCTAAAATAAGGCCAATA
This sequence comes from Legionellales bacterium, assembly GCA_013043985.1. GTDB lineage: Bacteria > Pseudomonadota > Gammaproteobacteria > UBA1113 > UBA1113 > JABEVJ01. The sequence continues at coordinate 1,939 of JABEVJ010000046.1, forward strand.
ACAAAGACTGCTGCTGCACCAACAAATGAGGTAGTGATGACGGCGGCAACTATTGTGGTTACAATAACAGCTCCTCCCAGTCCTACGCCTACCATTTTACCTTCTTGTTTATCTTTTTTAAGAATCTTAGGATTAGATAGATAATTTTGTTGGTCTAGAGTAGTCATTTTATTCATTTTAAGATTAACAAAAAAGGTTTCTGTTATTTCAATATCTTTTTCATTATTTGATGTAATTGAGATTTCGCTTGTATCAGGTCTTACCGTATTATCTATATTTGCTATGTCATTATAAATGTAGTGGGCTTGATTTAAAATTAATTTTTTGTTGCTGGTTTCTGTTTCATTTCGTTGTTCAATTCTTTTTTCTATACTATTAATAGCACTTGCTGAAGCTTCTCTTTCAACGGATATACTTATTGTTAAGGCTTCTGGTGCTTGCTCTAATCTCCAATTTATTTGCTTAAGTTTTTCAATTTTATCCAGCTCTTCTGTCAATTGTGTAGCTGACTTGAAAGCTTCTTCTTGGTTTTTCTTTTTTGATGAAATAGGCATTTTAACTATCCTCTTTTTTAAGAATCGTTGATCGTAATGTTTTTTAACCCTAATAGTAATGAGAATAATTCATATTACCATCTTTAAGTCTTTTAGCCTAGTAAAAAATTGGTAAGTCGTTAATTATTATACCCATCGTACTTCAAGATGCGAACTTGATCACCCCATTGTTCATCTGGACACTAAACTTCGCATCTATACCCAAGATACTTCAAAATGCTAAGTTTATGACGCGGTTATTTTATGTCAGGTAATATTATAAAAACAAGCAATAGTTACTCATATTGTGAAGTTTTTATAATATTACTCTGGCGTAAAAGAACAAGTCAGAAAT
>JABEVJ010000047.1 GCA_013043985.1 Legionellales bacterium
GTAAACTCCTCGCAATGACGAGCGTTTTTCCATATTTACTATCATTTCCACATTACGTGACAGCTACAAATTATGTGTCGATACCTCAGGGTATATACCTTCGCTCGAAAAACAGATAATGAATTTTAACGGAGAATGCAGATGGATCTCTATCTTTGGTTACCTGCCATGTTTTTTCTAGGCCTTTTCGCACTGGGAATATGCTATCTTTTCATGTTGGGGTGTGGAAAAATATAAATAATAGGGAGGTTGGAATGATTTATCTAACAGCAATTACAGCGGTTTTTTTGTTTATTTATTTGATTGTTACGTTGATACGACCGGAGTGGTTTTAAGCACAAGGAGCTGGTAGTGTTTATTCAGACTTGGTTACTTCCCTTTGCCCTTCTTGCAACAGCAACTCTTGTTGCATTTCCCTTGAGCCGTTATTTAGCATGGGTTATGGATGGAAAGTATCGTCCGCTGCCAGTTTTAGGCTGGGTTGAAAAAACGATTAATACGGGCTCCCAAAATTGGAAACAATATGTTAGTTCCCTGCTGATTTTTAATACGGTGCTTTTTATTTTTGGTTATCTTGTGTTGGCCTTGCAACCATGGATGCCGCTCAATCCAGATGGTAAAACCTTGTTAGCTCCCAGCGCCATTTTTAATAGTGTTGCTTCATTCATGACTAATACCGATCTCCAACACTATGCAGGTGATCAGCATTTATCCAATTTTAGTCAGATATTTTTTTGCATTACCAATCTTTTTATTTCTGCTGCTATCGGCTTAAGTGCATTAACTGCCATCATTAGGGGCTTACGCAGTGATACTTCCTTAGGTAATTTTTTTGTGGATGTGTGGCGGGTAGTGGTTTATCTGTTTGTTCCTGTTGCTTTAATCTTTGCGCTTATCTTTCTGCAGCAAGGCAGTCCCATGACGTTTAAAAGTGTTTATCAAGTGCAAACGCTTGAACAGAGCGCGCTCGGTACGACAGATAATGGTCAAGCCAAACCACAAACTATTGTGGTTGGACCCGTTGCCGCTTTTGAAGCCATGAAAATGTTAGGAACAAATGGAGGCGGATTTTATGGCATGAACTCAGCCCATCCTTTTGAAAACCCTACCGCGCTCTCTAATTTTTTCAATACGCTGGCTATGATGATCTTTCCTTTTTCCCTCGTACTGATGTATGGTCGTATGCTGGGTAAAATGCGTCACAGCATGGTTATTTTTGTGGTCATGCTCTTGTTCATGTCGTTCACTGTGATCTGGACGATCTATTTTGATACTTTAAAACCGAATCCTGCATTTACGCAGCATAATGCTACACAGTTTAATATTTTCAATTCAGCATTACCCAATGGAAAACAAGCAATCAGCCTGTCCGCCATTGCAAGTTTGCCAGTTGATCAACATCTTGGAAATCTTGAAGGGAAAGAAATCCGGTTTGGCACTTCTGCAGGGGCAACTTTTGGTGCTCTAACGACGGATGTCACTTGTGGTGCGGTTAATGCAGAAGCAGACAGTCTTAATCCGATTGCTGCCTTGTCGCCTATGGTCGGAATGTGGTTGAACTGTTTTTTTGGCGGCAAGGGCGTTGGGATGATTAATATGTTGTTATATATTATCATTGGAATTTTCCTGGCCGGGATGATGGTCGGGCGGACGCCTGAATATCTTGGCAAAAAAATAGGCAGTCGCGAAGTGAAGCTGGCAATCATTGTTTTATTAATTCACCCCTTGATGATCTTAATGCCCACAGGTCTTTTCGCTGCAACAAGTTGGGGAATGAACGCGATTAGCAACCCAGGTGCTCATGGTTTCTCTCAAATGCTTTATCAGTTTTCTTCTGCCTCCGCTAATAATGGGTCTGCTTTTGATGGATTAGGGGTGACTTATGGTTTCTATAATAATCCTCACCCAGCACCCGAGGCCATTGCCTGGGATATTGCAACTGGCCTTGTCATGATTTTCAGTCGGTTTCTTCCCCTTATTGCGCCTATTGCGATGGCTGCCTTTCTAGGTGCAAAAAAATCCAGTCCTTTTGGTTTGGGTACATTGCGTGTTGATACGGTTACGTTTGGTATTCTGTTATTTGCAACCATTGTGATTATTGGAGCCTTACTTTTTCTGCCTGTTGCGGTGATTGGGCCCATAGCAGAACATTTTGGACCGATTCCCTTTGGCGGATAGTTTAAAGGAAGAAAAAATGGACAATAACTCAGAGTTTTTAGCGACTATTCCACCACAAATTCTGCCCCGTCGTGTCAGAGCCAGTGCCTTATTTGATGCAAAAATTGCTAAAATTGCATTCAAGCAGGCGTTCGTGATGTTTAGGCCAGATATCCAATGGAAAAATCCTGTCATGTTTGTGGTGGAGGTAGGCACGGTTCTTACCTTTTTATTTATTTTGCAGATAGCTTTGACAAATGAAAAACCACTTGTGCCAATTACCTATTTTATTGCTTTGGATATATGGTTTTTCTTGACTATTTTTTTTGCAAATTTTGCTACGGCGATAGCCGAAGCCAGGGGTAAGGCACAGGTCGAATCCCTTAGAAAAACCAGAGAAGAAACAATAGCTTACCGGGTGAAGCAGGGGGAAAAAACAGAGGAGGTTTCCTCATCACTGTTACAGCGCGGAGACCTTGTCGTTGTACAAACTGGCCAAACCATTCCAGGTGATGGCGAAATTATCGAGGGAGTGGCCTACATAGATGAGTCTGCTATTACAGGGGAATCTGCACCTGTTATTCGAGAAGCGGGAGGAGATAGATCCGGCGTAACGGGAGGAACGATTGTTCTTTCAGATCGTATTGTTGTTCAAATTACTGGCAGCAAAGGAGATTCATTTCTTGATCGAATGATTGCTTTAGTGGAGGGAGCTGTTCGCCAACGCAGCCCAAATGAAATCGCACTGACCTTAGTGTTATCTGCGTTTACACTTATCTTCCTGATTGTCGTTATCCCCCTTTGGTCAATGTCGTATAATGCAGAACAATATATGACAACCTATCTTGGTGTTAAAGAACCCTTGCGAGGCTTGGGTACAGATATTCCTACTTTAATTGCCTTGTTGGTCTGTTTAATTCCCACTACGATTGGTGCTTTATTAGCGGCGATTGGTATTGCAGGGATGGATCGCGCATTACAAGCCAATATTATTGCCAATAGTGGAAAAGCAGTTGAGTTGGCTGGTGATGTGGATATCGTACTCTTGGATAAAACAGGAACCATCACCTTAGGAAATCGCAGCGCAACGCATTTTGTGCCTGTGAGTAAATATTCAGCGAAAGATGTTGGCGAGCTGGCGGCGCTGGCTTCTGCTGCTGACAATACACCTGAAGGTAAAAGTATCTTAAAGCTCTATGAGACACAAAATGCAACGACTATCAGTGTGCCTGAGAACTCGACATTTATCTCTTTTACTGCACATACCCGTATGAGTGGCGTTGTTTTTCCTGATGGGCGGCACATCAGAAAAGGCGCACCTGAAGCTATCATACAATTTGTCAGAGAAAATAAAGGTGTTATTCCCAATGAGCTTGATGGATTAATCCAGGATATAGCAAAAAAAGGTGCCACCCCACTTCTGGTTGCAGATGGGAATATGATTGTGGGTTTAGTGGCATTATCAGATATTTTAAAACCGCGTATCTATGAACGCATCACACGTCTTCGTAACATGGGGATTCGCGTGATTATGATTACAGGAGACAATAAATATACCGCAGCGGCGATTGCTGCTCTTGCGGGAGTTGATGACTATCTTGCTGAGGCAACACCTGCAAAAAAACTGGAGTATATTAAACAAGAACAAGCGACAGGAAAAATTCTTGCCATGATGGGTGATGGAACCAATGATGCTCCTGCACTGGCGCAAGCCGATGTTGCCATCGCGATGAATGCGGGCACAGAGGCTGCAAAAGAGGCTGCTAATATGGTTGATTTAGATAGCGATCCCACCAAGTTAATTGAAGTGGTTGAAATTGGCAAGCAGCTTCTGATTACGCGCGGAGCTCTCACCACTTTTTCTATTGCCAATGATGTAGCGAAATATTTTGCGATTATTCCCGCGCTTTTTGCCAGTACTCTGCCGTGGTTAGCGGTGCTTAATGTGATGCATTTACACTCACCCACATCGGCCATTTTATCGGCAGTTATTTTTAATGCGCTCATTATTCCTTTGTTAATTCCTATTGCGCTAAAAGGAGTTCGCTACCGAGCACTGGGCGCGGATGCACTTTTACGCAGAAATTTATTTTTATGGGGATTGGGTGGTTTGATTCTCCCTTTTATTGGTATCAAGCTGATTGATACTATTATGGTCACTTTCAATTGGGTTAGTTAGACAGGGGCCTAACGAGATTTTTTTGTTCAAATACTGCGTTAAAAATGACTCAAAAATGCTCATGCACTACGTGTACACTCCGCTTTTTTCGTCATTTTTGCCTTGTCTTTGAACAAAAATTCTCTCATGATGACCCTGTCCAGGGTTCGTTGACAAGGAAAAAAGCTCATTATGCTACAAATTTTTTTAAAAAGTATCACCCTTCTGGTCTTCCTAGTTGTTATTGTCTGTGGAATATATCCAGTAACAATATGGATAATAGGGCAAACTGTTTTCTCTTTTCAAGCAAATGGAAGTATTTTAACAGGCTCTGATGGCAAGCCAGTGGGGTCGAAGCTGATTGCTCAGCCATTTACCAAAGATGAATATTTCCAACCTCGTCCTTCAGCCGCGTCATATGATGCTGCTGCCTCAGCTTCCTCGGCTTTAGCGGCTTCTAATTATGCGCTACGTGATCGCGTTGCTCGTACTATTGGCCCGATTGCGCAATACCAAAATGGACAAGCGGTTGCGCCTGATATTGAGAAATGGTTTCAACAAGATAGTTTCCAAGGCAAACCTAATATTGTAGCTCAATGGGCAACCATGCATAACTTGCTTGCAAAAGCTTGGGTTGCGGCTGATCCGGCTCATGCAGCTTATGTCGATAATTGGATGAAGACACATCCCGCTGTTGTTGCTGAATTTGTTAAAGATAATCCGACGATACTACAACCGCAAGCGACAGATATGGCCGTGGTATTTTTTCAGAATTTCTCTCAAGAAAATAAGGGCAACTTTCCTTCATCCATTACCCAGACAGCACTGAATGGGAAAACTGAAGTAAGCGTTAAACCTGTTAATACGGGTTCAGACATTCAATCCATTTTCTTTGATATGTGGCGCCAGGATAATCCTGACGTGGCGCTTCAAAATATCCCTGGTGACTTTGTTACCACCAGTGCCTCAGGCCTTGATCCCGACATTACCTTACAAAACGCGGAGTTTCAGCTCAATCGTGTTGCTAATAAATGGGCAGTAGATTTAGGGCGTAATCCAGTTGATGTCAAAAATGAAATAGAGCAAATGCTGCAGCAAAATACTCATGCGCCGTTAGGAGGATTGGCTGGAGAGAAATTTGTTAATGTTTTAGAGGTTAATCTTGAGTTGACGAAGCGGTATGGCGCAGTGTCGTCAAAATGAGGCACTTTGGAACTTTATGGCGCAGTTGTTTAGCCACCCCTTTGGATTTTTCACCAAGTCTTACGCTACCAAAGGCGGGCGGGTGGCTAAAACGATTGAGAAAATGTCGGAAAAATCATCATCTCGAGCGATCTATGCTGGATAAAGGCTAGCCTTTAAAGTGAAATCCATTGCCCGCGATTTGGCTGATTTACCCCTCAACTCCGCCAGTTCCACCATCCGTTTTCTCCAAAAGCGTGACCAACCGATGTTCATCGCGTAAAAATTGTCTTTTATAGCTTGAGGGAATGGGGCTGCCCCCGGGCAGCTTTACTTTGAGTGGGTCATGCGCAATGCCATTGATACGAAATTCATAGTGCAGATGGGGCCCTGTTGCCAAACCAGTGCTGCCAACATAAGCAATAATTTGTCCTTCTTTCACATGCATTCCGGTGTAGATGCCACGCACGAAACGTTGAATATGACCGTAGCGAGTGGTGATTCCGTGACCATGATCAATGATAACCAGATTACCGTAACCCGCATCACGACCCACAAAACTAATGGTGCCATCACCAGCTGCATCAATGGGGGTTCCTCGCGGTGCGGCCAGGTCAACCCCCAAATGAGGACGCCGGAAATGCAAAAGTGGTTGCATTCGACTCGGGCTGAATGGAGAGCTCACGCGCATGAAATGCACTGGTGCACGCAGAAACCCTGTTTTTAAACTTTGACCTTCAGGAGAATAATAAGCAGTATTGCCCTCTGAGTTGGTAAATCGGAATGCTTCATAGGTTGTTCCGGCCAAATTCAGTTCTGCAGCGATGAGACCACCCGTATCAATTTTTTTGCTATTGACATACTCATTGTTATAAATAACAGAAAAGGTATCCCCTTTATGAAGATCTTTGTTAAAGTTGATTTTCCAGGCGAAAACGGAGGCCAGCTCAAGAATGATTTTGCGGGGGATACCTGCTTTTTCAGCTGACTGCATAAAAGAGCCATTGATGCTCCCATGTTGGACAACCTCTTTAGTAATAATAGGCTGTGTGACAATATTGGCAGAAAACTGTTGATCATCACGTGTGACATTTAGCGTTTCGTTGGTACCAAAGCTGTACCGTAAGCCGTAAAGTTTGTTTTGATTATCATGAAGAATCTGAATATTTTCACCCGTTTTTAATTTACGAGAGCTGGTTTTGACTTCAGGCAAAGCCTCCACTGCAAGGATATCGTCTTCACTGATATTGGTATTGCGTAATAAAGTTGTGAGAGATGTGTTTTTGGGGAGTTGGATACTTTGCCAGGTTGGTGGAGTTGGCGTTTCTTCAATGACAGCAATTGGCTCATCATTAGATTGCTCGACTGGTTGATCGAGGGAGATGTCCTGAACTTGCTCAACATGTGTTGTTTCTTCCGTATTGTTGATTTCATGCAAGACTAAGCCAGCCACCACAATAACAATCGAAAGCACGAGGAAGCCAATGCGTTTAGGAGACTGGAGGAATTTTTTCCAGTTCTGGGTATTATTTAATTCTTCTATATCCATTGTGTTATTTTAGCCTCTTCCTAATTGATGGGGCAAACATTACATTAAAAAAAGTTCTTGGTCAATCCCTATTCAACTATGTTACGATAAGAAGCATGACGAAACCAGGAGCAAAAAACATGTCATTATCTGAAGATCAATTGAGTTTAATCAAGCGGGGAGCACATGAAGTGCTACTTGAAAGCGAACTGATAGAAAAATTGAAAACCAGTAAACCGCTGCGTATAAAAGCGGGCTTTGACCCCACCGCACCTGATTTACACTTGGGCCACACGGTTTTGATTAACAAAATGCGCCATTTTCAAGAGCTAGGGCATGAAGTTATTTTTTTGATTGGTGATTTTACTGGCATGATAGGCGATCCGTCCGGGAAAAATGTCACCCGTAAACCGTTGAGTCAAGAGGAAGTGCTCGCGAATGCGAAAACCTATCAAGAGCAAGTATTTAAGATACTGGATCCAGCAAAAACCAGAATTGAGTTTAATTCAACTTGGATGGGCAAATTCAGTGGCGCTGATATGATTCAGTTGGCCGGAAAATCAACGGTTGCTCGTATGTTGGAGCGAGATGATTTTTCCAAACGCTATGCAAGTGGCAATTCGATTGCTATTCATGAATTTATTTATCCGCTGGTGATGGGATATGACTCGGTTGCGTTGAAAGCTGACGTGGAGCTTGGGGGAACGGATCAAAAATTTAATTTGCTCATGGGTCGCGAGTTACAAAAACATTATGGGCAAGCACCTCAGGTTGTCCTTATGATGCCATTATTGGAAGGGCTTGATGGCGTCAAAAAAATGTCCAAATCATTAGGTAACTATATTGGGATTGCCGAATCACCAGACGACATTTTTGGTAAAGTCATGTCGATTTCGGACGACTTGATGTGGCGTTATATTGAGTTACTTAGTTTGAAAACCGCTGCTGAGATTGCCGAATGGCATAAATCAGTTGAGGACGGGGGGAATCCTCGGGATGTCAAATTTGCCTTTGGTCAGGAAATAGTTGCTCGGTTTCATGGGCAAGCAGCTGCCCAACATGCATTGGAAACCTTTATTGCCCGTTTTCGTGATAAGCATGTGCCGGATGAAATGCCGGAGATTATCTTGACGACTGATGGCGGGGGGATTGCAATTGCCAATCTGTTAAAAGATGCTGGATTAACTGCCAGTACGACAGAAGCGCTCAGAATGATAAAGCAAGGCGCGGTTCGCATTGATAATGTGGTTATTTCAGATACCAGTTTACGTCTTAGTGCTGGTGCTGAGCATGTGTATCAAGTCGGTAAGCGGCGTTTTGCTAAAGTCAGGGTGAGTTGAGAGGGAATTGTATACAATGTAGCCGTATGTCGTCGCGAAATGTGAAAAAAGTGTAGCCCTCAAGCGAACAGAGCTAAAGATTTGCATGGACTGCCCCCGACCCCTCGCTGCGCTCTCCCCGCAGCTATACCCATCTATCATTTTTTAACAGTTACATTCCCACTCAGTATTGTGTATAATATGCGCATTAAAATTATTTTAAATCCCTACTGAGAACTTACAATGCCAAATCAAATCAAACCTGTTGCTGCCTCCAGCAAAGGTATTTTATATTATCAAGAAAAAAATTCTGAATCATTTTTCGGGGTTAAAGTCACGACCAACCCTAACATCACCCGCTTAATTCAAGGGAATCCTGCGCATTGGCCAAAAGCCGCAGATTTACATACCGACAAACCTAAAACCTTAATTCTGGCTGATTGGACAGCCGAGCAATGGGATGAGAGCGAGATTCAACACCATAAAAAGCTCATTGCTGCGCTTATGGATAAAAATTTTCCAATTTATCTTTGGCAAGATGGCAAGTTGATTGCGCTCACCAAAAATACGTTGAACTGCTTAGACGATAGCGAGGTTCGAAAAAAAATAACCCCGATATCATCTGCTGAATTAATTACCCAAGCCAAAACTGAACATGGCTTTGAAGAAAATCAGACTTTTGTGCTGGATGATCATTGGCTCAAATGTCTCTCTCAAAATGATTTTGCACTGCCCTGGGTAATGGCCTGAAAAAACAGTTGATTGAATTGAGCAGCCAGAGTGATGTGATGGCACTCCATCTCGCTTTCGAGCAGCATAGTAAGCAAACGGGGCGGCCAATTTTTTATGTTGATTCACTCGATGATTTAATTTGCTCGGCCTCGTTTATTCATCGTCAAGGTGATAAAGGCGAGCTGACGAAAGGGCCAGGCGGCAGACTGTTTGATTTCTTGACCACACCTTATGCTGAAGGTTGTGAGCCGCTCATCATTATCAATTACGCCCATTTCATGCCAGATGATATCGTGCGCTTTAATAGTTTGCTGGATGATAAACGCGCTGCTGATGGCACGTCTATTTCATCAACCTTTAAGATAATGGGGCTTATCGATGTGAATAACCCCGATTGTTATCAAGGCCAAGATTTTTATTCCCGTCTCAATAAAGTGGAGGCGTGCCCGCTTTCTGCAGACAGTCTGGCCGCAGCAGGTGCTGAGCCGCCGCTGTTTGCTGCTGATGCCAGCGAAGAAGTACCAACGCATACGATTTCACTTTATCAGGGTATTGATTGGAAAGAGCAGTTATTAGGCCATTGGATGGTGGACGGCGAGCACTTAACGTTCAAAAAAGGCAAATTAATTGAAGCGTTGGAACAAGGGCATACCGCCATCGCGCTGCATGAGGCGCCGTGGGATAATCCGCAATTTAAGCATTTTTGGCAACAAGCAGCGATAAGAGGGGGTATTGGTGAAGGTGAGGGCAGTATGGAGTTGCCAGAAAACTTCCGGTTATTCAAACGCGAGGGTTATGATTGGGCGAAATTAGCGCAAAACGTTGTGATAGACAATACGGCTTCTGTTCCTGACGGTGCTACCTTGAACCCTGCTTGTTCCTACGCTTTTCTAGCGCAATATATTTGTAATAATGAAACGCGGAGTCTGCATATGTTACCAGGAAAACTGGAGGAGGCAGCAGGGCAATTATTGCATGTCAACCTGACACGCGACTTAAATAAAGATGATTGGGCGCGGTTATTGGATGAGTGTCAAAAACATCAGGTGAAATTGGTGGTCCATGCGCCGCCCTCGATTGAACTGTCAGCCTCATTATTTGAGCATACTCAAACTTTGCCGATTGCGGTCGATAGTCCTGAGTTGCCAGATTCTGTCCACACCCAAGTCATTGAAAGTACCGAGGTGGATACGACCGTGGCGATGCTTACCCGCGATGAGCCGTTTCTGGTTATTGATATCAGTGAATGCGGCGCGCATCAATTACTTACTCAAGTAAGCGGGGCGTACGATGCATCGCAACAACGCTTGGTTTTCAAAGAGACCGTAGGCGCGGTGTTGACGGCATTGGCAGAGGGCAAAAATGTCATTTTGAAAGGTACGTTTTCGCCAGCTAAGGGTGAGCCTTCATTAAAAGCATGGGTGGAAGACAGTTCGGACAAACTGAAAGTGCTGTTCATCGATGAAGCTAATATTGGCTCACGACAATGGAGTGAGTTTGAGGGCTTATTTAATAGCCCACCATCTATTCTCATTGATGGCAAAATACATATGCTCACACCAGAGCATAAAGTCATTTTTGCAGGCAATCCCTTGAGTTACGGTCAGGGGCGCTCGCTGCCAAGTTTGTTCAAGCGACATGGGAATTCGCTCGTTTTTGACCCCTTGCCTCCGGCCTTTATTTATGAAGTTCTGTTAAAACCTGTTTTTGCCAACACGCCGCTGGCAGAAGACGCAGAAGTTATTTCTAGCGTGATATTGAGTGTCTATGAACGCTTAGGCACTTATACTTCGCATGAAGTACTGATTTCACCGCGTGAATTACAAATGATGGCACTGCTGGTGCTGAGTCATTGTGCAAAGCAGCCCGATGCTAATCCACAAGAAATGGCCGCGCATTATGCTTACCAATTAGCGGCGCCTTTAGTGCCCGCACAACATCGCGCTGACTTTGTGCGTGATTTTACGCCCACGGTTCATCTGCAGCGTGAGCATGACGCAAACAAGCTAAATAAACCATCGGGTTTTCTGATGACGCCATCGCGCGAGCCTTTAGTGGCGGCACTCGAAGACCGACTGGCCTTGCGTGAGCTGCGCGCCCAAGTCAGCAGGGGATTTAAATGATGCGCAGTGTTACGGCGGTTTAGGCGGGCTGGTGATTGAAGGTGAGTCAGGGATAGGTAAAAGCAAATTAGTGATGCATTTGCTGGCTTCTCATGGATATGAAAAAGCGACGGGGCAAAACGCACCTGCCAAGCCTTTTTATTATTTACCCGTGAGTATGCAGCTTGAAGACAAGCAACGTTTACTGCTCAAGGCTTTTCATGAGGGCGCAGTGGTGATTATTGATGAAATCAACAGCTCACCGATGATGGAGAGTTTACTAAATACCCTGTTGATGGGTAAAACCCCAGATGGACAGCGTCCTGACAAGCCAGGTTTTTTAGTAATAGGCACTCAAAACCCACCAACGGCAAATAGTCGTCGCAAACCGAGTACGGCATTGGCACGAAGGCTGACCACACTTGAGTTGCCACCTTATCCAGCGCAAGAAATGCAGGCTATATTACGGCATGAAGGGATCAATTTACCTTGCGCCCATGCCTTGGTTGAGCTGCATCAAGAAGAAACGCAGAAAGCGGCGCAAGTAAAGATGGCGGCTGAAAAGAAGCCAAGTTTTCGCAAGCTTATTGATCTGGCGAAGAGAATTGTGAAGACACATCTAAAGGGTAGAGATGAGAGTCAGGAAGAAGTAGCGAAAAAACGTCCTGCAGATGAACATCCGGCTGTGAAGCTATCTTGGCAAACTAATTTCTTTAGATTTAGGCCGTCTAATAATAAGGCACCTAAGAATGATCCCGAATTTAATCCTCTTTCGGAAGGTTTAGCATACTAGATTTTAGCTCGGATGAAGCCCTAGCCGCTCTTGAGTAAAGCAACTTTCTAAGGTTATAACAGGGTTCGCTTCAAAGAACCAATTGTCAACAGACCCTAATGTTTGGTTAATTATTGACTGTTAAAATGGAAATAATTATCTCAAACTGAGGAAAGTTCATTATGCCAAAAAATAACAATTATCAATGCGTAGGAAGGTTCTCAGGGAGGGAAGAGTCATTTAATCAAGGAGAGTTGCTACGCAAAAAAGTGATTCTTCAAGAAGCCGCCTGTAACGGCATCTCACTCTTAATGGTGAAAAATAAATTGCAGCCTGAGTCAACCTCTCCCTTTGTCGCTGTCAAATATGCAGCATCTTTTTTTAAAAAAGAAGGAACTTCAGAGCTGAATATGTTGCAATCATTAACTTTTTTAAACCAACTTTATCTGATTACTTCAGTGCAGAAGAAACACAATAAAAATTTTCAGTTTGAGGCTTTCTTAAATGAAAATGAATGCAGGATGGCAGGAAAAGCACAGGATATCCCAACCTATAAGGGTTTATTGACACTCATTGCCAGAAACCCAGCTAATATTTATTATATCGTTGGAGACTGTGAGGGAGTTGCCGATGGTAAACAATATTCCGGTGCACATGCCTTTGTGATTATCGCAGATGAAAAAAATCAAGAATATGAATTTTTTGAAGCAAATCGGGGTAGAGCAGTTTTTCCAAGTAAAGAACACTTATTATCCTGGCTGGCTGAAGAGATTGAGTTAGGCGCAATGCCAGAGTTAAGAACCTTATCGGAGGTTCGCGAGGGCGTAACCAGACAATATACCAGTTTTGACTGCGCAGCATACACACACCCAACGCTGGCTGCGCATGAACGACTGGTCGCTAAACTATAAAAACCCAGATAAAACTTCATAGATAAAATTTTTTAAGAAAGCACTTGCAAAGGGTAAAACGATTGGCTATACTGCATCTCCTTTTGACGCACAAGCGGAAAGGGGGAGCGGTTAACGAAAGCTAAACGAAAGAAAAATAAGTTTAAAAAGTAGTTGACA
>JABEVJ010000048.1 GCA_013043985.1 Legionellales bacterium
CGCTCTTTCTACTGGATTGCTTCGTCGCTGCGCTTCCTCGCAATGACGAGCACTTTTCGATATTTGTTGCTAATTTCATATTAGCGCACTTTTAAACCATATTACGCGACAGCGACTATATAACAAAAAGTTGATTAAAAAATGTAATTATGTATAATAATTCCTCAGCGAGTCTAACAATTATTAAGACCGTGCCTATCTGGGAACAATTCTACAGGCTTGGAACCCAATTTCACATATAAAATTTATCCACATAAAATAAGTTAAATTTTGTGCCAGAACTAAAAATATATTAAAAAGTGATAATAAAATGACTAAAGAAGAAAATACCACAGAAACATACCAAATCATCTGTCAGATTTTTGATCAAGATCAGCCAGCTGCATCGACTGAAATTGCACTGTGCACGCATGAAGTTGCCTACGATCCCGCACAGAATAAAGACGAGGTGATCAAGCTTCTTCACGAACACCTTTTTAAACTCATCAACAGCAATAATCACTCCTATGGATCTTTCAATTTGAACAATAGCCGTTTTATCGAGGTTAGTTCATATAATGAAAAAAATGTGTTATATATTAACTTTTTAATCCATATTAAATTTTATAAAATAATTAGCCGGAGTTTAGATGGAAAACCACTTTTTAATGAAGAAGTTCGGCGTAAAATTGACAATGTATTTAATAAGAATACTCATGATGATACAGCAATCGAGATATCAGCTGACACGGTACTTAATGAAAACAGTAGCCAAATTTTGCCAGCGCAATTAAAAAATGAGGAAGAAGATTTAAAAGAAGAAATCATTGATAACATTGAAAAAAACTATTTTCATTTAGTTCCAGCTGACACGACTAAAACTGAAGAAAATATGACAGTTAATCTTTTACCCAGCAAAAAAATCGCAGGTAAAAATAAGAAAATTAATCATCATCTCAGCAAACCAGAATTGAATTTTGAAAATATTCAAAAGTTTATCCAAAAAGTGATTGAGTTAAAAAAAGCGGATTTACCCAATCCGCGAGATGAAAATGTGCTAGTTGATCTGATGTTACATGAAAAGCCACAGACTTTTTATCAGCTTTATTTTCGATATAACTTATATTTAGAAAACGCCACCAAAAATAAACTTCAAAAATTAAAGACAATGATCAAGCTACAATGTTCATATATTTATTTTTTTCGCGAAGAAATAGAAAATAAATTATGGGATTGGGATAAAGAATTTGCCAGCTTACTTGAAGTTAAGTTTTCAGATAAATCGATACTGAGTATTCAACTCTCTTTTGAAGCAGTAATAGATCATTTCTTGTGTAAAACCGATCGAGCTTTAGGGATGCAAGAAAATTATGCAAGCAATATTTTTGATATAAACATTTTTTTTGAACCATTAATAGAACCAGCTTCAATTTCAAAACAAATTTTTTTAGCGATTCAACTAACGGCTCGTTTCCGTATGAGTGGTAAAAAAGACGATGAGGAAATAGAGAATACGTTTCAGCAACTTTACTCACAGGCAAGTCAGTTTATCAAAAAACAGATACAGTTGCGTTTTTTATTTTGTTTCAATCTACAAAATCAGCGTGTGCTTGAAAACTTAAAAGTCGAGTATAAAGCAAAAGGCAAGTTTGAAGACATGTTTTTTTTGCCAAAGGATGCTGAGCAAAAAATTTGGTCATTTGATGAGGGGTTAAATGAAATTTTGACCAGTAAATTTACTAAAGCAGGAAGTAAAATTGTTATATTGCCACTATTGGATGTAATCAATTATTTTTTAATAAAAATTGCGATGTCACTTGGCAATATAGCTAAAGCAAAAAAATTGCAGTTTGAAATTTCTGACCCAATACTTATATCTATTGTTCAGAAATGGATTAATCCACTTGATGTTGTAACGATTCAAACATCGACCGCTCCCTTGTCAGATATTCAATTGAACTTGCAAAAAGCTATATTTTTCTATTTAAATCAACGAATAAATGATAGTGTTGTTATTTTGGAAAAAATGTCAGAAGATCTCGAGATAAGTGAAAAAACCGCGTTTACTTTTTCTTATGATGATATGGGGAAAAAAATATGGGATGAAGACGTTGATGGTATTCTTGGTGCTGCATTGACTGACAATAATCCCGTTATCGAATATTCATTTTTCAATTTGCTGAATTATTTATTAATAAGAGCGTATTGCCAACAAAGTCAATATAAAAATGTGAGCCAGATTTTATCTTACTCATCACAAGAATCGATATTTTTTCAGCCAGCAATAAAATATATTAGCAACTTTTTTGATAATGATAATGTAAATGATGCTGTTAAAACAAGCTCAGGTCATACCAAAAAGCGCAAGCGTGAGCCTGAAGAACATGATGGTGAATTTACAAAAAATTGGCGTAAAATGTAATGAATTTACCCCTTATGAATCCTTTCATTTTTCAAAAAAATCAATCTGACTATATAGCATTTGAATGACTTACTTTGGGTAATTCATCCAGTAGAATACGGGAATATCTTTCTATAATTTCAGCATGTTGAGGATGTTGCTTTATTAAAACAGCACTTTTACCCAATTCAAAATCGTCAAACATAAAACCAGGCCGAACTTCGCACTCAACGTATGAGAATGAATTTTTATCATTTACGGAAGCAGCAAACCATTGTGAATGCTCAATCAAGTACTCACTAACTGCATCATTCTCCTCAGTTGGATCTCCTATCTTGATTTGATTTAAACGTCCATTTCGATCAATTATATGTAACATTAATGATGTTCCTTCTCTAAAACGAAAAATTTCATCAGAACTAACTTTATGCCAAGCTGAAAAATCATTTTTTATTAAAAGATAATTTATTTTTGTAAATTCCGGTCGTGTTTTTGAACCTTTATATCTTGAGGGAACAGAAATTTCTGTGCTCGATTTATAGGTTTGAATATAATAACCGCCTTCCGGATGGGCTATGAGATTATCTTTCTCCATAATTACTTTAACTTCATTATAACAACTAGGCATTTTTCGTGTCTCCACTAAATTTAAAAGGATTAAATCTAACATTATAATCATAAACATCTAAATTTTCATACTTTTTTAATAAACCACATACAAACCAAGAGGGAAAAGATAAAAGTGTTGTATACCCAAACAACTTCAAAATGCTAGAATTATGACGCAGAAATTTTGCGCAAGAAAAAACAATTGAAATGCAGGTAATAGTTACTCATATTGCCAAATTTCAATCGTTTTTTCTTGCGTAAAATAGCCAGTCAGAAACTAGCATTTTGAAGTTGTTCGGGTATATAGTCTGAGGTATCGACACATAATTTGAGAAAAAAACGTTAAATTTTAATAGGTTAGCTACTATCACGTAATTAAGGTTTTAGCACTGAAGCTTAAAAGCGCTCGTCATTGCGAGGAGTTTAC
>JABEVJ010000049.1 GCA_013043985.1 Legionellales bacterium
AAAATAACTTGAATTTGATCGCAACTAATTATTTTATATGGGGTTTTCTGTTAATCTCATGAAATTCTCCAAGAGCAGACATCAGGTTGTCTGAAGTTAGCGAATATATCCATACAAAAAATATTTTACGATGCAATGCTCTTGTCAAAACAAGATAGGATTTTTTATACCAGCCCAGGTAATTGCATTTTCAACATGTTTGCTGAGCACCTAAGTTCTCCTGTCTTTGCTCCCTTGGTTAGAAATACAGCATCTACCCTTGTAAGCTCCTCCATGTTGCAGCAGCGGCCACAGAATGCATAAGCACTTCGGGGGGAATGCGCCCGACCATCTACGGATGACGCAAAGCTATCTGCCTGGGTGCAAATTATCATCGAATACTCAGCAAGTTATTCTCGACCATTGAGTTTAGGATTGACTCTGATGCGTACACACTTATATGGTGTTTATCGTTGTAAAATGAATGGGTATACTTTTCAATTTCACAGAATTTATCATCGCAAAAATACGGGGTAGGATCATAAATTATTAATTCAGGAAATCTTGCTTTCATTTTATAAACTTCATTAATGTATTCTCTGCGAGCCAATTCATTTTCTTGTTTTGTAAAACGACATTCTTTGTTCATGTTTATTGAATACGGAAGTTTTTGAAGGCAGTACTTCGGATCAAATTTAAGATGCGGCACATCAATTACAAAAATAACTCTTTTTCCAAGCAAGAGTAAGCTCTTAACCAAGTAATCATACCCATTAACAAACGTCTCCTTATTTGTTAATGCTTTACCCTTTAATCTGTAACCCGACCCTTGGTCGTCTACCTTGTTGAAAAAATTAACTATGACAATTGTTTCAATACTTTTAATTTTTTTTGCCACCCTTAAAACTTCTTTAGATATATTCGTACAATTATTACCAAAAGTCATTTTATAGGTCGGCGTGTACGTCAAATCTGGATAGATTGGGCATGCATGACCTGATACTAGTAACGCCTTTAACGGTACGACTTTTCCGTAGATTGAAGAGTATAAAGCCATGGCATGGCTATCACCGGCAAACATGACATTAGGTTTATCTGATGAAGCAAGGCAAACTTCTTCTGGCAAAAGTGATAAATTAAGTAAATTATTACAGCTCTTATCAGACGAGCGAGCGCCATTAAATATTTTATAATCACCAAACAAATTACTATCTCGCGAATATGCAGGCAACCTATAATCATACCCTCCATTAAAGTGACCAATTAACCCAATGGAAATAAATAACATGGAAAAACATAGCGCTAGCACAGAAACAGCTGTTAAATTAAATTTATTCTTATTCCTGAATGGGATCTCAATAAATCTCCATGACAAAAAAGCCAATAAAGCTGAAAGCACGACCAGCAAAAACATTATATCTTTATTGAGGGGATCAATATTAATGTATCTTACAAAGGCAAATAATGGTTGATGCCATAAGTATAAGCTATAACTTATTAAACCGATAGCAACAAATATTTTTCTACCCAGTAGTTTTCCTACAATATTTTTGTCATTTGCAAACAAGAGAACCAATCCAGCACCTATTGTCGGAATTAAAGTATACAAACCAGGAGATGGAGTATTTTTATCAAAAACGAATATTGCGTAAAAAATGAGCATTAAACCAACAATACTCAATAACTGACCAACTGAATAACTGACTGATATTATATTTGACTTATGACTGACATACAACGAAAGCAATGCGCCAATTAGTATTTCAAAGCCCCTTGTTGGCAACATATAAAAAGCAAAAAACGGGTGACTTGATAAACTCCATTGAGCGAACACTATACTAACAGCAGAAAAAAATAAGATTAAAAAAATAATCCATTTTTTGCCCAATCCCCAAGCCAGCATTAAGAAAAGCGGAAATAGTACATAGTATTGCTCTTCAACAGCTAAGCTCCATGTATGAAGCAAAGGCCTAAGCTCTGATGATGCATCAAAATATCCGCTAGTTAAATAAAATAGTACATTAGAAGCAAATACTGGTACTGCCACTAAGCTGTCTGAAAATTCTTTTAAGTCTTGCGGCAACATCCAAAACCACGCGAATGGTAATGTACATAGCATAACAAAGAAGAGGGCTGGAAGAATCCTTCTTGCTCTTCTTTCATAAAAATTAAGCAATGAGAAAGAATCTTTATCTATCTCATCTACAATGATAGTTGTGATTAGAAAACCACTAATTACAAAAAATATATCAACCCCTACGAAGCCGCCACTAAAAACTGTAAAACCTGCGTGGAACAAGACCACGGGTAGAACAGCTAGTGCCCTCAGTCCATCTATTTCTTTTCTGTATTTCATTAAACAAACATCCTTGATTCTCTTGCTAAAGTCCCCACTGAAATGAACGCATGTCACCCATCTTCATCAGTTAACAGTATTTCAGTTTATTTGACTCGCTCGTCCATGATCCGTGTGCTGAAATCAAGGAATTCATCCTCAAAAGTTTAATACTCACCCTGCCCTATAGGTTCATCCTAAAATTAGTTGGATTCATGGTCGCTCTCGCATGAGTTGATCGGTGCTAAGTGCAAGTACGCCAAACATCAGGTGTCTCATAGCATTTCCGCATCCTAGGAGCATGAGGTATTGCCCCCCCATGTATGCTCAAAGTATCGAATGGCATCTGCAGATTCAAATTACTCGTTCTGGCCACCCCGGGGCTTGTGATCAATCCACGCTACGTGCCTCAGATTGCAACTATGTTCATGTAAATCATAACTATCATAGGCAGTTCGACTGCCAAACATGGAGGCAGAGGACAGCACGGCAGCAATGGGTACACCACATTCAGCCGTATCGAGATGGAGCTTGTAGCCTTGCCAGGGAATTTTATTGCCTTGGGTATGACACTTCGTACCATGATCACAGGCCATGGGGATCGCTGCCATCATCTCAGCCAACGTTTGCTGGCGTTGATGTTGGAT
>JABEVJ010000050.1 GCA_013043985.1 Legionellales bacterium
TCTGTTGACAATTGGTTCTTTGAAGCGAAAAAAGAGAGAATCGAGGAAAAATTGGTTCTTGTTTGAGGCGAATAGCAAGCTATTTAACGAAAACAAGAATCAATTTTTACCGATTACACTTTTTTTGCAGCCAAAGAACCAATTGTCAACAGACCCTAAGGATGAGCGGCACTAATGAGGGCATCATGACAATCACCTACATCACCGATTCTCGTGTTTTGGCAGTACCTATTGCCGAATGTAATGAACAACTTGTTGATCTTAAAAATTATGATGGTATCTTATTTGGAGAACCTCCCGAGACACCTTTGGCAGCACCACACTATACAAAAATGCGCGCAACTGTATTGGAAAAACTGCGTGATGCACAAAAGGCTCTACCTAATGGCTGGGTTTTCAGGCTCTATGAAGGTTTCAGAAGTTTAGCAGTACAAAAAATGCTTTTTGAAGAAGAATATGCACGTGTTGCAAAACGATTACCCAATGCAGCTCATCAAACGATTTTCAATGAAGCAACTCACTTAGCATCGCCTGTCATTAATTTAGATGGCACTAAAAATATCCCTCCGCACAATACGGGTGCTGCGGTGGATATTGAAATTCTGGCTGAGGATGGAAGCCTTGTTGATATGGGAATGACCGCTGCAGATTGGATACGCGTTCATCCTGACTTATGTTTGACCAAATCGCCATGCGTCAGCACAGCAGTTCAGAAAAATAGAGATATATTACTCGCCGTGATGCACGAAGTCGGATTTGTCAATTATCCCACGGAATGGTGGCATTTTTCATACGGCGATCGTTACTGGGCATATATTTCAGGAAAATCTCATGCAATTTATGGGGCAGCTGAAGATTTTTTGAGTTCAGTTTCATAGGTCCAACATTCTGTCCCTAAATATCGAGTTGCCATTTTGGTTTTGAGACGTTTCTTCTGTGGATGTTCTCTGTGCAGAAATAAAAAAAGTGAAGGGATAGTTTTTCTGAATATAATTTTTCCCTGCCAATATAGTTTTAATTGCATTATCAATACCTCGGCATGTATCCTTACATATTTTTCCCACATCATATTTTATAGTTGTATCCCAATTTTGAATAAAAAATGCCAGGTTTTCTTTTTGTGCAATGGCTTCAATAAGCTCCCAACTTAATGAAACTAAGGAAAGATTTCTATTTTGCCAATTTGTCCAAGTCAAGAAAGGGTCTCTCCTTTCCAATAAAGTTGAATATTTTTTTTCAAGCTTGAAAATTCTAAGACTGTTTATAGCAAAAGTAGTAATAAGAGAGGTTTGATCAAATTTCTTTGACTCTTCTGGCATCATGTCAATATCACTGCTTTCACTTTCAGTGTCATTGAACATTTGATCATCATCAGAATTCATGTCTTGAATTTTTGAGTAACGCTCAGTACATTTTTCGGTAAATTCCTCCCATCTATTTCCATCAACTATTTTTTTTGTATCCTCAAATATTAAGTTAGTATCGACAGAAAAATCATTAAAATCGATGGGTTTGAGAAAACTTTCTATATATTCATTATTACTGTATGAATTGTTATCAACTTCCATGGCTGAATTTGCTGTAAATTTGCTTACTGCAAGCTTTATTTGCTTATTGTAAACTGTAGTCTCTGCATTGTTAGAGTGATTGTTTTTTGGCATAATTATAGTCTTAGTAGTACAAAATGAAACTTAATTTTAAACTAAATTTATTACTAAAACATTAAGGGCTGTTGGCACTTACTTCTCTGCATAACTATCTGATTTTATAGTATATTTAAGATGAAATTCGGCACGTAGACGGTTTATTTCATACTTATATTTTATGTACAAATACATATTATTTCAAAAATCTTGCAATATCTACTGCTGAGACTATACATCTTGCAGTAACCAACTGACTATTGAGATACAATGTATAACCAGACCATCAACCTTAATAGAGTCTGTTTTATCTAAGGTAATTATCCATCCCTCAGTAAGTTTTAACTCTGACATGGCAGTGATTAAAGCACGCATTTCACGTTCACGTGTTTTATCGACATCCAGATGTTCTGCCACCTGAATTAATTGAACAATATTTTTACCTTTACGTAGGCAAAAATCAACCTCCAAATTGTTTTTGGTATGGTAATAATAAATCGTATAAATATTACGAGCACGACGTCGTAATTCAAGATAAACAATATTTTCTAAATATTTTCCACTATTTTTTGAGAAACTGAAACCAATAGCCTGCATCAAACTAGTATCAATTCCATAATTTTTTTTCGGTGCCACTGCTTGATCCGCGACTGAAAATGTATAGCGATCTACAGTAAAAATGAGATAGGCACTCTCGAGAAAATGAATATAATTTTTTACCGTGTTTACGCTACCAAGTTGTAAGATGTTCTTTAGTTTACTATATGAAATCAGTGCACCTGGATTACTTAACAACCATAAAGATAGCTCTCTAATTGCCTTTACAGCCTTTATTTCAAAGCGAACAATAACATCTTTATATAAGATATTTTCATAAATACTTTTAATGATAACAGGATTTTTATATTGTAAATACTCTGGGATCCCGCCATCTTGTATGTATTGGTTGAAGGTGTTTTTTAGTAAGCCGCGTTCTTTAGTTAAAATGAGTTTATTAATATTGATTTCGCTATGAATAAAATTAAGATATTCTCGAAAAGAAAAAGGCAATAATTCAATCGCTATATGACGGCCAGTTAATTTAGTACTTAACTCACTGCTGAGTAAATCAGCACTTGAGCCGCTGATGATAAATTTATTCCCTGATTTATACATGCGGCGCGTAAAGGTTTCCCATTGATCAACTACTTGAATTTCATCAAAGAAAAAAACTTTTCTTTCTCCAAATAATTCAATAAATATTTCATATAGTAGGTTAAAATCATCGACTGAAAAATCAATTAAACGTTCGTCTTCAAAATCGAGATAATAAACTTGGTCAGCAAAAGCCTGACGCAAAGCTTGTAACATTAATGTTGATTTACCACACCGGCGCATTCCGGTGATTGCGATGATATGAGGCAGGTTTAATACGTCTAGTATTTCGGTAAGACATTCACGTTGTACGCCAAGCGTCATAAGTTGTAGTGCTTGATATTGCTCTTGCACCACTTCTGTTAATATCGATCTGTCCATTATTGACGAACACCTCTGTCATTTGGAGTGACAGTATAATACATAAAACCTGTCATTTCAAATGACAGGTTTACCCTTAATCTGCCAATTCCTCATGAAGCATTTGCTTTTTATGAGTTACCGTTAAATACCCAATTAAAGCAATAATAATGATAAGAAATAAAATGCTAGTGCTGCCCACTCCTAATCCAAAACCGCCTTCTGCAACAGGCTTACCGATTAAATCAGCACCCGAAGCACCAAATGGTCGTGTTAATACAGTAGCGATCCAAAATAAAGCAATCCGATTCAGGTTACAGAGATAAAGTATTGATGGAATAATAGCTAAAACGACACCAAACACCAATGTTGCTTTTAACAACCCCAAATTAAGACCACTTGCGAGCAGATCACCGGAAGCGGTTCCTATTGAGAAAGTAAACAATATGGCAATCCAATATAAGATTTCACATTTTGTATTATGGATTTTGTGAACATCCAGCGTTTTTTCACTGACATACCAGACTCCCAACATAATGAGCAAAGCGACTATAAAAAGCGAAGTTGTGATTTCGAGCGGAAGTCCGGCATGATGCAACCTATCGGCGCACATTGTTCCCAATATCGCGACCAGGATCATGACAAGCCAATACATCCAAGGGACCGATTTTTTAAATCGTATTTGTACCGCAATTAATGGGATAAGGGCAATAAAGACGAGAATAAAAGAAATAATACCAAAATGATGATGTAAATAGTCAGCACTGGCTTCGCCCACTGTGGCAGAAACTATCTTGATAATCCAAAAAAAAATCATCACACTTGCAAGTTTATTAAAAAGCTGCTTACTTTTAACTTCCATTTTATATAACCTCCATTTAAACGTTGAAAACTACGGTCTGTCCAAAGCAGTTAGAACTGCTTTAGTATTGCATATCATACCCTCTTGTATACTCGCTGTAATTAACTTCTCATAAAGTTCTTGTTGCCCTGCTGGAAGAATTGGTTTTAACGTTTCTTTGCGTTTTTCTATCCCAAATAGACTTTCAATAATCCAACCTACTAAATATTGAGCAGAAAGACAGCCTCCTGCTGTAGCCACATTGCCATGATAAACTAAAGGTTTATCTAAAACCTCAATACCAAGCGATTGTAATTCAGCTTTTGCCTCGGGATGCGTAGTGGCACTCCCCTCTTCTAAAAGACCTAAGCAAGCCAGTATAAAAGCACCTGCACAAATCGAACCTATCATTTGTTTTTGTGGATTAAGCGTAAACGCATTCAAAAAATTTTTATCATTGATAACTGTTCTAACTCCCTTTTTTCCACTAGTAAATAATACAACATCGGCCGTATTGGCTTCAGAAATATTGCCATGTGTTGTAATCAATAAACCATGAGTAGAACGATGTTGCTCTTTTGTTCCTAATATTTTTACTTCCCAATCTGTTTTATTTCTATTGAGAATATCCCACATTAAAAACAGATCGATGTCGGTGAAATCATCAAATATTACTATTGCTATTTTTTTCATATTCATGCTCTTCGATCTCAGGATTTTCTACTCTCCACTAGAATATGCAGTTTTTGCTGTTATTTGTTTCAACAAGGTTGGCTGCTTTAATGAGCGAACATTTTTCCATTCGTTGAGAGGCATTGGAACCAGATATTTTCTATATTCCTGTTCCAAGTTTTTTACTTTTTCATTAGGTGTGGTTTTCTTTTCATTTTTCATAAATTCTCTCCTTGGTACTAAAAACTTATAAATCGCATCTGTCAGGGGTAATTTTCATCTATAAATTTAGTATACCACGCCCCTTTAAACTTTCAAATACTATATTTATTATTTTCTTTTGAATAAAGCATAATAATAACGTTTCATTACCTCTCCATAGAGAGTGTTTAAAATCAAACTTTAAACACTCTTTACTAAGGTCATTTTTCGCCCTATCAAACACCCCGAGCATAAAACGCCGCGCCCACATCCAACATCCGATTTGAAAAACCCCATTCATTATCATACCAAGCCATTACTTTGACTAAATTGCCAATCACGCGAGTTTCATTTGCATCAAAAATCGAAGAGGCGGGATTATGGTTAAAATCAATTGAAACCAATGGCTCTGTGTTGTAGATTAATATCCCTTTTAACACGCCCTCTGATGCCTGTTTTAAAATAGCATTCACTTCTTCTATTGTCGTATTACGTTTCGCCGTAAATGTTAAATCAACCATTGAAACATTCAGGGTTGGCACACGCACCGCTAAACCATCCAATTTGCCATTCAACTCAGGCATAACCAGACCAACCGCAGCTGCGGCTCCTGTTTTGGTCGGGATCATCGATTGTGTTGCCGAACGTGCACGACGTACATCCGTGTGTATGGCATCAACCAACACTTGATCGTTAGTATACGCATGTATCGTTGTCATTAAACCACGCTCAATGCCAAGATTATCATGTAACGGCTTGACGAGAGGCGCCAAACAATTGGTCGTACAAGAGGCGTTGGAAATTACTGTATCTGAGGCTTTCAACGTTTTTTCATTGACGCCAAATACAATGGTTGCATCAACATCTTTTCCACCAGGAGCAGAAATAATCACTTTTTTAGCACCCGCTGCAATATGCTGCCCGGCCTTTTCTTTGGTGGTAAATAAACCCGTGCATTCCATCACAATATCAACTTCCAGCTCTTTCCATGGTAATTTGGCAGGATCGCGCTCAGCAAAAAAACGAATCAAATCATTGTTAACAAGCAGATCTTTTCCTTCTATTTGGACATCACCGGAAAATTTACCATGGGTGCTGTCATATCGTAATAAATGAGCATTAATGCTGATATCCGCTAAATCATTAACCGCAACAATCTTAATATCTTGTCTTTTTGACTCATAAAGTGCGCGCAATATATTACGCCCAATACGACCAAAACCATTAATTGCAACTCTGATTGTCATGAAAAACTCCTCAACTTAAATATTAAAAACACAAAGGGTATCTCCAACATCAACCCCCAAATTTTTTGCACTTTCAGACGAAATGATAACTTCATCATCCTCTATTTGAGCTTCCTCCAACGCAACACGAAAACTATTTGTCGTCGTGGCAAGCAGGTATTTTTTTTGTGACAATAAGGTATGTGTATGTGCTGGTGGAATATTAACTCCTGTTACCATAACAAACCGTCTTTCATTCATGATGTGTATATTATTAATAAACGACATCACGGTTGGTCCAGCATCAAAGATGCTTACATAATCATGAAAATGAAAACCTTGTCTCTCCAGCATCGTTTTTGCCGACGCGGTTGTTGGGTGAGATCGCCCAATCGCAGCTTGTGCTGAAGGAGGCAGTAAATTGACACAAATAGGGAATTTAGGCATCAAATCGATAATAAACTGACGCTTTTCTAAACCAGTAAGTGTTTCTGCCTCCATAAAGTCAAATGGCATGAAGGGTTTAATCACATGTTTCCAAAAAGGAGGATCTTCATCTTCTTCACTATAACCGCGTATATCAGCGAAAACACGATCACTAAATCGTTTGGGAAAAATAGCCATAAACATTAAACGTGACAATGATAACAATTTTCCATTATTTTTTTTTCGATACTCAGGTAATAAATACAAGGAGCATAATTCCGTTGAGCCATCAAGCTCAGTATTTAATTCAAGTAGTTTAACTTTCCGTCGAAAATTTTGCTCATGTGAAATATGCTCAAATTGTGCGATTCTAAAAGCATAAAAAGGCTTTAAGCCCACACAGGCATCAATAGCAGCACATCCAACAATGCTTTGCTTTTCAGTATCTTCCATCACAAAAAAATATAATTCATTGTATGGAGAAATAATATCTTGTTCCACGCTAATGCAGGATCGTTGAATTTTATGCGCAATAACTCTTTTATCCATGGGCAAACTATTAAGCTTTCCATGGAGTAATTCAGCAAAATGCGCCACTGCGGGAATATCATTTTCCGTTGCCAGCCGTATTATCAACATGCTATTTCACGCTTTATTTCTGAGGCATATTAGATAGCTTCATTAACAACCGAACGGTCAGTTCAGCTCGCTCTATCAGGCTATCAAGCACAATAAATTCTTTGTCAGTATGGATAGCACCACCTCTGACCCCGAGTGTATCAATCGTGGGTAAACCCATTGCGGCAAAATTGTTGCCATCGCAGCAGCCACCCGTTGCTTCCCAATGCGCCGTTAAGCCCATTTCTTTAGAAACCTCAGCCAGTAAGGTGTAAAAAGCTGTTTGCTTTTCATCCATAATTTTGGGAGGTCGTCCAAATTGCCCATACCAATCTACCTGCATACCATATTCTGCCTGAAATGTGTCAAGCAAACACTCAAGTTGTTCATAAAACCAAAATTCATCCTGACGACATAAAGTACGAACATTCAATTTCGCTATTGCCAAAGCAGGAACAATATTAACTGGCCCACCCCCATGACAATAACCAATGTTTATAGTCACACCTTCTCGCTGCTGGTTTAAAGCATTCAGTGCCTGAGTCAGATGAGCTAAACCAACGATCGCATTTTTTCCCTGGTCAAAAGCACGACCTACATGAGCAGCTAAACCGTGTACTACAAAAGAAAAATTACCGCTGCCTTTTCGTTGTCCAGCAAAAAAGCCCTCTGGTGTGAGCGAAGGTTCATAAACAAGGGCATAATGATAATCCGGTGCCCATTTTCTCATCCAATTTGCTGAACCAGGAGAACCAATCTCTTCATCAGGATTAATCATCACTCGCCAGCCTATCTGGCTAACATCGGCAAATTGTTCAAGTGCCTGTAATGCATATAGCATTACGAGCACTCCTCCCTTCATATCGGCCACACCTGGGCCATTCAAAGTTTGATCATTAATATAGCTGCATGACTGAAAAGGATGGTTAAGGTCATACACCGTATCCATATGCCCGCAAAGCAATATCTGGATAGGTGCTTCCGGTCGCTTGACCCATGACAGGAGTTTACCAAGAGGTTGTGGTGTGATTTGGCCATGATCATTGATGACATCATAGGGAGGAAGATCAACGTGATCTGATTGGGCATTTAATTCGGCGAAAGCAGGTTCCAAAACCTCAACCATGCGATTTAAGCCTGCCAAGTTAAACGTACCTGAATTGATCTCAGACCATGCTAATAGTCGTGCAATCATGTCAGGGTATTGTTGTTTGAGCCAGGTTGAAATTTTTTGT
Source organism: Legionellales bacterium (assembly GCA_013043985.1). GTDB lineage: Bacteria > Pseudomonadota > Gammaproteobacteria > UBA1113 > UBA1113 > JABEVJ01. Next base: position 8,357 of record JABEVJ010000050.1, read on the forward strand.
TCCATGATTTTTCCGCCCTCTCCATACCTCTCTAGAACCACTCTAGGGCGTGTCCTAAATCGGAACTAATTTCGCAAAAGTTGCGACCAGCCATTTTGTACCTTGTTTATCGAATCGAACCTGCACGCGTTTATGAGCACCATCTCCTTCAAAAGCGAGTATCAGACCCTCACCAAAAAGTTGATGATAAACACGCTGTCCTAACATTAAACCTTCTTCATTTTCATCGCGACTTTCAACAGCCATCCGCTTTAAAGGGCTCACTGTCTTAATCGTTTTCGAGCGTAACCTAACTTCTTCATAGCAATCGGGCGGCAATTCTTTTAAAAATCGAGAAGGTCGGTTTCGGGTTTCATTACCATGCAAACGCCTACTTTCTGCATAAGTCAAAAAGAGTTTTCGACGCGCACGCGTCATTCCAACATAGCAAAGTCTGCGTTCTTCTTCGATTTGTCTGGGATCGCCTAAACACATATAGTGAGGAAACAAGCCTTCTTCCATACCGCACATAAAAACCAGAGGAAACTCTAAACCTTTTGCTGAATGCAATGTCATAAGTTGTACTGCATTGTCATCTGAAGATTGACGTTCGCCTGATTCAAGCGCCGCATGAGCCAGAAAAGCCGCCATGATAGGAAATTCATCATCGGCATCGTACACAAACAACCTTGCAGCATCAACAAGCTCGGATAAGTTCTCAATACGTACTTGTCCTTTTTCGCCGCGTTCTTGTTGAAAATGAGGAATCAAACCGCTACGGGCAATGATCATATCCAGTGTTTCATGCAACTCCATGGTGCTTGCCTCACCTTGCATTGCAGTAATCAAACCATAAAAATGAGTCAAAACATTAGTAACGCGACTTGTCATGTTTTGTGAATCAATCAATTCCTTGGTTGCCAGCCAAAGTGAAATTTGCTGGTTACGTGCATTTTCACGGATAAGTTCCATGGTTTTGTCGCCAATTCCGCGTGGCGGGGTTTGCACAGCACGCTCAAAAGCCTGGTCATCGTGCGGGTTATAAACCAATCTGACATAAGCGAGCGCGTCTTTAATTTCAGCTCGATCATAAAATCGCAAGCCGCCATAAATGCGGTAAGAAATACCTGCCTGTAACAAAGCTTCTTCAAGGGTACGAGACTGGACATTCGAGCGATATAAAATAGCTATGTCAGTATTAGGCATACCTTGTAGAGCAGCTTGTTGAATACGTGCCGTGATAAAGCGAGCTTCATCCACCTCGTTATAGGCATTGTAAACACTGATAGCCTCACCCTCACGCAATTCGGTCCACAACACCTTGCCAAGACGCCCTTGATTATGATTAATCACATGATTTGCTGCATCTAAGATTACTTTTGTCGAGCGATAATTTTGCTCAAGACGAATAACTTTGGTGTCAGTAAAATGTTGGCAAAATTGCTGGATATTTTCAACTTTGGCGCCGCGCCAGCCGTAAATGGATTGGTCATCATCCCCTACCACCATCACCCATGCATTCTCGCCTGCCAACAGACGTAACCAAGCATACTGCAATGAGTTGGTATCCTGAAACTCATCCACCAAAATGTAATTAAATCGCTGTTGATAATGTGCCAATAAATGAGAATTCTCAAGCAATAATTCATGACAACGTAGAAGTAGCTCGGTAAAATCGACTAAGCTGTTTTTTTGACAGTGCACCTCATAAGCCTGATATATCCGCAGTAGCGTGCGAGCCGCCGGGTCACCTTGCGGCTCAATATGATGGGAGCGAAAGCCTTCTTCTTTTTTGCCGTTTATAAACCATTGTGCCTGCTTTGCTGGCCACTGCTTTTCATCAAGATTTAACTCTTTGATCATGCGGCGAACCAGTCTAAGTTGATCTTCGCTATCAAGGATTTGAAAGTTTTCAGACAGATGAGCTTCTTGCCAATGAATACGCAACATACGATGCGCCAGGCTATGAAAAGTACCGAGCCACATTCGCTGACCTGCAAAATCAACCAGCTCTTCAAGGCGATGACGCATTTCTGCTGCTGCTTTATTGGTAAAAGTCACGGCCAAGATGGCATGGGGCGACTCACATTGCTCGGTTAATAACCAGGCAATACGATGCACCAATACGCGTGTTTTTCCACTTCCCGCACCAGCAAGAACCAGCACATGGCCTTTATCTGCGGTCACTGCAGCGTGTTGCTCGGGGTTTAAATTTTCTAAAATAGTATCCGTTTTCATCATGAGTGGAGTATATACTCTTCAGCAAAGAAGTGCCATGGGGTGGTATCAGGTTTTTGGGGATATGATCGGCAAATAATCCGAGTAAATCGGAAGTTGATTTTCCGAATTACTCGGATTATTTGACTAGGATAGAAAGCTCTCTCGGCAAAGTTTTGGTATACTCATAGCGTGCTCATAGCAAAAATATCGCTTATTTCTTGAAATATTTTTAATCTTATTTACATTAATTCTCTCGCTGCGCAAGCTACACTATCAGCTAAATTACAAGGAACTGCATTTCCAATTTGTTTAAATAGGCTGCTTTGTTTCCCTACAAATTTATAATTTGCAGGGAAGGTTTGAAGCTGAAGTGCCTCATCAACAGTTAACCGCCTTAAAAAACTAGGTGCACTTTCAAATGGACGTGGGCGCCCTCCACTTATTAAATGGGCATGATATTCTTCAACCCAACTTGGTTGGTTATCAAATAAATGTTCTTCATCAATAATAGGAGTTCTATTTCCTCCCATACTGGCATGTAATGTGCATGCTATTGTATCTGGATTCATAGGTCGACCTTGTCCATTAAACAACATGCCAGCATATGGTGATTTTCTAAGAACAGGGTTCACAGCTAATGTAATACGTGCATTGCATATCCTATTATTATTAGAAGTACCCGCTTTACCTAAATTAGTTATTATTTCTCGAACAGTTTTAGGTTTTTTTTTAAACAATTGAATAGTTTGTTCAAATGTTCTTGTCCAGGAACGTTTTTTATGCCCCACAAGAAACATTCGCTCTCTAGATTGAGGTACACCAAAGTCTTTTGAGTTGACTATTATTAACTCAACAAAATAACCTAATGAAATAGCTTTTTTTATAAGTTCTTGTCGAATATCGCCGAATTTAGATAAAGTTGCTAATGCTTTTACATTTTCCATTACAAATGCTCTAGGCTTTACAATTTGAACAGTATTCAAGAAACTCCAAATCAGTTTGCTTCTTTCGTCATTTGGATCCATTTTTCCTGCTACCGAAAATCCCTGACAAGGAGGACCTCCAAATATAATATCAACATCTTTATATTTTGTAAGTTTAGAGAAAAGTGTATTTATGTCTCCACATTCAATATGCGGACCCAAATTAGCTTCATAAGTCAAACAAGCATCCTTGTCAAAATCATTGGCCCAAACGACATTAAATCCATTTCGCGCAAATCCAACGTCCAGTCCACCAGCCCCAGAAAATAGAGAAATTGCAGTATAAATATTGGTTGCCATAAGTTATCTCGGTTGCTTATTCATTTTTTAATATGCGATTTTGGCATATTCCATCTTCACATGTCAATATATAATTTATGGAAAAGAATAGACGCATCTCAACATTATACGATCAGAAGTACAGAAACTTAGTCGCAAGATTAGTAACTATACGTAAACGTATAAATCTAACACAAGCAGGACTTGCTCAAAAATTAGGTGTAAGTCAACCCGATATCTCAAAAATTGAACGATTTGAGAGAAAAATAGACATATTAGAATTTATTCAATGGCTTCAGGTTTTTTCAGAAAATGAACATATTGAAGTGCATGAGATATGGAAAGAAATATATGAAGGCTACTGTAAATCTTGAAGAGGCTAAAAAGACATTTCGAATGGTTGTTGCTGAGGTAAAAGAAAATAATTGGCAACCTCAAAGTATTCATAAAGAATTAATTAAAAATATCATTTTGGGATCTCATTTAACATATCGTTATATTTTAATGACGGCTGCTCTTGCAAAATATATCAATCCTGTAATTAATCCTCTTACATTACAAGCTGGCTCTTCATTACCGGGTGCGTATGATGCAAGATCTGTCTGTCATAAAGTAATTGTACCATTAGAGCGCGAAATTTTAGATGGGAAATTAGGCGCATCAAATGAACCATTTTTAAATAAACCTGCACGGTTTAAAGAGTTGTCAATTAATAATGCAGTGAGACGTGGTCGTGATCAAGAAACTCTATCCCAAACTCTGACTGTTCTTTCAAATTTGAATACTTCAACAGAAATTAAACAAGTTTTCAATGATATAATTTATTATGTTTTGCAACGCAGAAACAATAATAGCAATAGCTATTATACCAATAATACACACCGCTCTCCTGAAAAAATATTGTCAATTATACAAAAATTTTTATCCAAATCATTTGAAGGTCAAGTAGCAGTTTTAGTTACGGCAGCTTCGCTAAAAATGATATTTGAGAAAACCCTCAAAATACCAACCTTAAAAGTACACCCTATTAATCAATCAGGGGCATCATCAAAAGAAATATTAGATATTGACATATATGATAGGGACGAATGGGTTTTGTCTGTTGAAGTTAAGGATAAGATATTTACAGCTACCGATGTAGAACATGCAGTCAAAAAAATTATTCGTTCTGGCCAAAATAAATTATTATTTGTAATGGGGCCACGTGCAATGTGCGAAAAAAGTTTTTTATTACAAATGGAAGAAGAATGGCTACAGGAATGTGTTTTTTTAAATTTTATTGATATTTTTGATTTAGTAAAAATGTCATTAATGTTTACGTCTGAAATGGATATGAGTATTTTTTTATTATCCATTGATAAATTTGCGCAATTAGCGAGAGTAAAAGATGGAGTAATGAATTACTTTGATGAATGTGTTTTATAGAAAAATTGTATGATAAATTTACAACGGAAGGTCGCAAATTAAAAAAACTCTTATCATAGCTAAAAACAATAAAATTGGTAAAAATGAGCCTTGTGTATGTGGCGCGAGAATAACAAATGATTGATCTTGGCGATTTAAAAATAGGTGATAAGGGCTACGTTGACTTTATATTGTTAATCCACCATCTAGCACTAAATTATGACCTGTCATGAAAGATGAGGCATCAGAAAAGAGGAAAACTAAAGCTTCTGCAATCTCTTTTGGTTTTGCCATTCTGCCCATTGGTTGCGCATTATTAAATCTTCTTCGTAAAGATGGGTTTTTTTCACAAATGTTATCAACGAGTGGCGTTTCAACGAATCCAGGACAAATAGAGTTTACTCTAATATTTTGTTTTGCATATTCGAGTGCCACAGACTTCGTTAATCCAATGACAGCAAATTTACTTGCTGCATAGGCAGTTAAACCGAAACCATTGCCAACTAAACCAGAGGTGGATGACATATTAACAATATGGCCGTGTTTTTGCTTAAGCATTATCTCAATCTCATATTTCATACAAAGCCAAACTCCTTTCAGGTTGGTTTTCATCACCTGATCAAAATTATTCTCTGTCGATTCATTAAAAGGAGCTATTTCACCCTCTATGCCTGCGTTATTAAATGCACCATGTATTTCACCAAATTTAGAAGTAACCAATGAAAAAAAATCTTTGATTTCGGTATGATCAGTAATATCGCATTTTATAAAAAAAGCTTTTTTTCCCAACTCCTTAACTTGATTAGGACTTACGCATTGACAGGAATATCAATTTTTGCTGTACCTAAAATAAATCCACGAATAGCTCCCACAAATAAGTCTCTCTTTAATTCATACCAA
>JABEVJ010000051.1 GCA_013043985.1 Legionellales bacterium
CAACAAAGCCGCCATATTTACAACAGTGCCGCCATGATGAACAAACTCAACAAGCTTTATCTTACTTAAACTCAAAGTTAAAAAGATATCGCTTTCAATGACTTTCATCAGAGACTTGCAGCTTTTCAAAAGAAGGATCCTGTCTACAAAAGTATCTTCAATTCTTAAAGAATTCCCATGACTCTCACATTTAACGATGTTTTACTTGTTCCTCAATACGGATAAATTAATTCAAGGTTTTAATTTTTTAATATTTAGATCTGAGTGCATCATCAATTCTTATTTTTCTAAAAACATTCCCTTAAATGTTCCTATTGTTTCTTCTCCTATGGACACCGTTACTGAAGCAAACATGGCAATTTAAATGGCTAGACAGGGAGGCCTAGGAGTCATTCACAGATTTATGCCTATTGAACAGCAATGCTAGCAAATTCTGAAAGTAAAGAGATCAGGAGTTTTCTTAAACCCAAACCCAATATCAATTTCTAGATATGAGACTTATGAAACAGTAAAAAAGTTTATGAAAAAATATGAAATATCGTCATTTTTAGTAACTGAAAATAAATTAACAAATGAAGCTGAATCACCAAGGTTGACTCCAAGCAGGAAGGCTGTCATCGCTGGTATTTTAACAAGGTGGGATATCGAATGTTTTTCGTTTAATGATGAACTAGTTTAAAAAATGATGACCCCAGTTGAAAAATTAATTATGCATTAGGTCGGAGATGACTTTGAGAATGCTTCGTGTGATTTGAATTAACTTTTAAATACTTGCAAAAAACTCCTTCTTTTGAATAAAATTGAAAAGATTCCCCTCGTTAACTCAAAAAAACAAATTATTGGCCTTATCTCACTCAAAGATATCAGGCAATATTAAAGTTTGAACATCGCCAACAAAGACCATTCAGGTAGATTATACGTTGGAGCAGCCATTGGCGCCAATAAAGACTATTTGGAAAGAGCTGAGTAATTAAAAAAATCAGGATGTGATGTTTTAATAGTGGATGTGGCAAATGGACATTCAAAATTGGCAATAAACGCAACATAGTAACTAAAATAAAAGTTTCCAACTCTTGATATAGTGTCTGGCTCAATAGCAACTGGAGAAGGTGCTTAGAATTTAATTAGACATGGAGCCGATGGTATTAGATGCGGAATAGGAAATGGTAGCATATGCATTACAAGAGTAGTAGCAGGAAGTGGAATACCACAACTTTCCGCCCTAATGGATACAGCACCCGTTTGTAGATAATACTAAATTCCATTGATCTCTGATGGAGGAAACAAAAACTCTGGAAATATGTGTAAAGCATTAGCTATGGGAGCTGATTCTATTATGGTTGGTAGACTTGTAGCAGGCTGTTAATAAAGCCCTGGTGTTGCATTCAATAAAGATGGAAGATTTGTTAAAATATATAGAGGCATGGCAGGATGTAAATTATTGTCTATATTTAGTGGTCGCCAACATATCAAAACAATATAAAACAGGAGGAAGTGATTTAAATCCACAAACATTCATCGCTTAAGGAGTAGAAGGATACATTCCATTTACAGGGCCATTGAAATATGTCTTACAAGGTTATGCAAGTGGAATTAAAAGCGGGATGAGCTATACTGGGGCTCATAGCTTAAAGGTAACGATGCTTTATATTATAGTAACTTCGAGAAAAGGCAAAGTTTATCCAAATAACGAACTCAGGTTTCCAATAATCGAATGTGCATGGAATTACAAAATTTTAATGATTCTAAGGGAATGGATTTAGATGATTATGAATATATTATCTATAATCGAAATTGATAATGACTTAATTCATTAAATGGTATTGAACAATTTTAGATATCAAATTTAAATTATTGATTCAAACATTCTAAACTATTGATCCAATCATTGTCTATGTCAACAATGCTTCTTTTATTAGTCCTTTAATATCAGCTAATTTAAAAGCTCCTTGTGCAATGAGGAATTGCGCTGCCCAATAGGTAATTGCAATAACATAATATGTGATTTGATCAATGTCATAATCCAAATCTTTATCGAACTTGCGTTGGGCAAGTACTGAGTCTGAAATATAGAAGAAGAAAGTTCCAATAAATATGATCAAACCAATTTTTGTCTATTGGCCATTTACTTTAATTGCTGCCATTGATGCTGCTACACTCGTCATTAGGCTTAATGTAAACATATATAACGGCATGGCTATTTTTTGAGAATCATCCAGATGTTCCCAGCAATCATAGGTATTATACCCAGTAACTGCGAATATTACTATAAAATATATCCAAATCAATGGATTTCTTCCTTTTATGCTAGCTAATTGCATCAAGCGAGATGATGCCTTTAAAAATCCTGCTATATAGCAAACATGCCCAAGAAAAAATGACCCGGAACCAACCAAAAACCAGTACTCTTATCCCTATATTTCGAGTAGAATATCTCCTATCATTCCAAAAAATAAGCCGGCTTAAATGTATTGAATATCAAGTCTTTTTTTACTGACGGTATGAACATGCATAAGCATAAATAGAACAGGCATTGGCTTCATCCAAATAAAGTATTTTCTGAAACTGAATTATCCAACAACCATAAACGCTATCACAGTTATAAAATACCAAATTGTGAAGGAGTTATCTGCTTTGGATTTTTGCATAAAAATAGATATAAAATGATATCAATATTTTCAGGCATATAATTTAATCCTATTTAAATGATAAATCAATTTTAAAGTATAATTGTTGGC
>JABEVJ010000005.1 GCA_013043985.1 Legionellales bacterium
AAACCTCGAAAGACTGGTAGTATTCCTTCGGTTTTTCTTGCTCAGAACATCCAAATCTCATCGTTCATGCGGGCGCTAAACTTCGCATCTTGAAGTGCGATGGGTATAGAGGAGTGATAATTTAAAAGTTTGGCTACTCAAAACACATGTGCGATGGGTATAGTCTCTGGGGTAGCGATTTGCATTATGTATTTGAACGTCCGATGTCATGCCAGCGCACGCTGGCATGGCAACAGACCATAAGACCTTAAATCACATACTCTTCTGCGAAACTGCATATTGCTGCTCTTGCGGCCGTGGAGCATTGACATGTTGAATTGTTTCCTCAAGTCGAGCGAGTGATCTTTGAGTTTGCTCATAGACAACTATCTTGGGATCTTGTTTAGAGTGCGGCAACACTGGCCTATCTTCAGCGCGTTGCGCTAAATCATTACCCCCAGCAGAATATGCGGCATAACCAGCTGCAGAGAACTTTTTCTTATTACGTGCTTTTTTTGCATCTCCTGAAATAGTAGGAGCAACAACAAGCTTCAAATTATTTGTGCACATACCCATGTTATGCAATCTTTGCTGAGAATAATCCATATTTTTCTGCCCAGTAGGGTAATGGCCGGAACTATTGTCTATTTTGGTAATCACACCTTTTTTTACCTCAAAAGCACCTCCAGCATAAATAGGTTGACCACCTGCAATCTGACTATGCGCAACATACTTTTCATACGGTGCCCATGGTTTTGCTTTTTCTGGCGGCACCTTGCTACATGGAAAATAACGAAACTCTTGATCATCTTGTTTGCCCTCTTTCGCTAATATAACGTATTGATACCACCCATCTTTAAGCGTTTCACCTGCTTTAGAATGCGGATTGTCTGCCGCGTTTTTGACTTGATTAGTGGACGAGTCAATGCTCTCAATACGATAGCTTTTAAATTTCTCCGGCTGTAAATCCATTTCCATCGCTCTATCAGCAAGCTTGACTGGTGTAATGAGCGATACAGGTGCAGGTTTTGCTTTATCTACTTTGGCTAACTGCTGCCTCTCTGCTATTTTATCTTCTTGCGATACTTGAACTGGAGGGGCATTTTCGGCTTTAAGCTCTAGTTGTTTTTGGGTATAGTAATCAAATATTTTTTTGACGTCCTCCAATGACTCAGCTGACTTAAGCCCCGCTGCTGCCCTTTCTTCTTTCGGAAGCTCCTGCATAAACTTATAAACACTCGAAGCAGAGTAATCAATTCCACTCAAAAAGCATTCCTGCATATTTTCCAACTCAAGGTACATCGGCCAGAGTGTGGTAAATTTTTTCTGATTTTCATCCATTGCTTTAAATTGAGCTTTGAGATTAACGTTATTATGCTCCAAGATAGCGCCTGAAGCCTTCGCTGCACTCATTAAAAGTTCATCCATAAATTTACTTTTATAACCCTTATTTTCCAAAAACTGTCCTATTGAGATTATTTCTTTATGCAGGTTCATCAAATACTTTGTATCATTAGGATGATTTTTTGCTTCACGCACAAGCCAATTTAAATATTTGGCATAAGTCAGAAAAGTTTCTCGTTCATTGAGGGCATCTTGATGGCTTTTGAAACCATGTGTGACATTTTTGATTTTTGCCCCTGCCGCTCGCAGAAAAGCATGGGGATTAATGACTGCACGTATATTCCCAGCCCGAAAGCCTCTGCCACCCTCGCGTGCATTTTTAGAGTTTAAGCGCTCTTTTTCTTCAATAAACTTTGTTAATTTGTTTTCAAAACGGTCATAAAAATCTTCTGTCGTTGTTCGTCTTGCCATTATCATCCCCAAATAAACTGTCCATTTTATATACAGCTTAGTTTATTTGCAGAGAACTTTCCAGCAATCACAGGTTTTTGAAATGGTCAAGTTTTTCATATTCCCAGCACCGTCTTGACAAACGGCACCGTCAACCGCCGCTGTGCAGCTAACGAAGCATGATCGAGCTTATCCAACACATCAAATAAGTCACTTAAGTTCCGCGAGGTACGACGCAATAGAAAATCGGATACTTCTTGAGGCATTTGCATTCCGCGCATCTCCGCTCGCAACACTAAGGCCTCGCACTTTTCCTGATCGGTCAGGCTATGTAATTGAAAAATGGTGCACGCAGTTAAACGTGACTGCAAATCTGGCAAAGTAACATTTAACTCTCTCGGAGCACTCTCTGCTGTCATTAGCAAGCGCAGACCCTTGGCCTGCAATCGATTATATAAATGAAATAAAGCCAATTCCCATAATGGCTGCTTAGCCATCAAATGAACGTCATCCAGACAAATCCAGTCAAAATTTTCCGCGCCATCAAACACACTTGGGTCAAACTGAATCAAGGTTTCCATTGGTAAATAAATAGCTGTTTTCCCGACTTCTTTTGCATGTAAACAAACAGCATGGAGTAAGTGTGTTCGACCACTGTTCTGCTTGCCCCATAAATAAACAAAACCATCTAGCGAGTGCATCTCATAATTTTGTAAAAAATTGACAACTAGCCCATTTTTTCCAGCAAAAAAATTACGAAAAGTTGCATCATCTTTTAGACGCATACCACTTAAAACTAATTGTTCTGCGTTGGATAATGTCATGTTCGGTATAATCGGCTTTGAAAATAACGTGTTCGAAAATGGCGTAAAAAGACCATGGCAACTGCCGCTGTTGGCAGTGCCAGTAAAATCCCAAAAAAGCCAAATAATTGCCCACCAGTTAAAATAGCAAAAATAACCGCTACTGGGTGTAAACCAATACGATCACCAACTAAATTGGGAGTCAATATGGTACCTTCAATACTCTGAGCAATCACAAAAACAACAATTACATAGACACAATGAAGCACGTCATGAAACTGCAGCAAGGCAGCAATCAATGCAGCAGCTATCCCAACAATAAACCCTAAATAAGGAACTATCGATAATAAGCCCGCCGTTAACCCAATGACAAAACTCGTATTTAAACCGATTACGGCTAAACCTAAAGAGTAAATCAAACCCAGCGCTAACATTACCAACAATTGTCCGCGCAAAAATGCACCCAATACATCATTGCATTCACGTACTAAAGCGGTCAGTGCAGGCTCATTACGCCGAGGAAGAAGCGATTGCATCCCCTTTAATAATTTCGGCCAATCTCGTAACAAATAAAACAATACGACCGGAATAAGCAATAAATTAGCCAGCCAGATAAATAAGGTTTTACTCGAGCTAAAAAAGGTATGCCAGAGACTGTTGACTACCGTTCCCGCTTGTTTTAAATCGTTTGGCAAGACGTGCTTGAGATAGCTCATGTCAAGCGTCAGGGATAAACCAAAATGGCTATTTATCCAGGGTACTAAATTTAATTGCAACCATAGAATCATATCGGGTATTTTTGCAACAAAATTGATAATTTGCTGCTGTAATATCGGCACAAAAATTAATAAAAAGAGAACAACTAGCGCTGTCATCAGTAAAAAAACCACAATCACCGCTAAAATCCGAGGTACTTTCAATCGTTGTAACTGATTAACAAGCGGGTCAACCAAATAGGCAATTAAAGCGGCGACAATAAACGGCGTTAATATGTCGGACAAAAAATAAAAAACTAGCATGGCTGCCAGCAAAGAGGCGCCTATTATTGCATTGCGTTGTTTGATCATATGTTAGGTTATTTCCTTCCGTTTTAGAAGCATGACCTGCTTATTATGCAGCCATGCTCTTTTTCCCCACACAACGACATAATCTACCAGACTTAATAAACTGGTAACAAAGGTAATTATCATCAAAATAAATAACCATAATGTTGGAATAAGCGAATAACTTAGATTAAACATTAAGCTGATAATTAAAATAATCTGCAGACAGGTATTAAGCTTACTGATAAGAGTCGGGACAAAGTCATAAACACCAATTCTGAAATGGTAAATTACTCCGCCAATGACTATCACCAGCTCACGTAATACAAACATAATCAGTAACCATAAAGGGAAAATAGATAAATAACCCAGGGTCAAAAAGGTCGTCACCATCAAGAATTTATCTGCCAATGGATCAACCATCGCACCCCAGCGACTAATCCACCGGAAGCGCCTGGCCAAATAACCATCGATAGCATCGGTTAAACCCGCCACCATAAATAACCAAAAAGCCAAATGATTATGGCGGGTTAACAAACCAATAACGATAGGCCCTACCAGCACTAAGCGCAGTATAGTAATAATATTTGGTATGTATTCCTGTCTCATATCATAACTCAGTGTGTTTGGGCTATTATTTTACCGTTTTTAACCTTATTTGTACAATGTTCGACTCATTATTTCTCTGCCCCCTAATAAGGGATCCAACAACCTTCTTGTTAAACGTTTTGCCTGATGTAAAATCTTCGGGTCATCCGTCAACCTATAATTCGCTAATTCCTCAAGCATTCGACCTGTATAAATGTCTCGATCAGAGGTAACTGTACTGTGTGGCAGCATCACACCGTATTCTGGATCAACTTGATAGTGTGCATTGACATCAATAGGTTCTCCAGTCGCAGCAAGTTTATCAATGCTTAAACCATAACCTAATTCTTGTAGTAACATCCATTCAAAAAACCGCAGAGGAATTTCAATTTGTGTAGCATACTCCATGGCCACTAAAGTCTGGGCGTAATAGGCATACAGTCTGGGATGCGGATCAAAACGATGTAACAAATACATCAGTAATTCATTAAGATAAAAAAGGCTGAATAACGCGTTCCCTTGCAATGAAACAGGACGACCATTAAGCTCTGCATGGGTTAACGTCAATAAATCGTGTCGTCCGACGCAACTCACCAAAAGTGGGTTAGCTAACGATAGCACGCCTTTCCACATGGATCGCTTTGCACGCGCACCCTTAGCAATCGCTGAAATGCGCCCATGCTTTTCTGTCAATAACTCAAGCAGCAGCGACGTTTCACGGTAAGGACGATAATGCAGGATATATGCTGGCTCAAGCAGGGGATTATCTGTCTGCATGACCCAGATACTGAGCTAAATTATCGTCATCCGTCCAATTTTCTTTTATTTTAACCCACAGATGAAGAAAAACTTTTTTCTCAAATAACGCTTCCATATCCTCACGAGCCAATTGCCCTACTTTTTTTAACATTTCACCTTTATGACCGATGACAATGGCTTTTTGTCCCGGTTTTTCAACCCAGATCAAAGCCGCAATCCGTAATAAAGTTTCACTATCATCAAATTTTTCAATTTCTACTCTGATGGCATAGGGTACTTCATCACCTAACAAACGCATTAATTTTTCGCGAATCAGTTCAGCCGTCAAAAATCTATCGGTGCAATTGGTAATGTCATCAGCCGCAAAAAGATGCTTGCCTTCAGGTAAATGCTCATTGATTACATTTTCAAGTGCCTCAACGTTTTTTTCCTTCAATGCAGAAAGTGGAACAACCGCTGAAAATGCCATTTTTTTGGAGATTTCATCAATGATCGGAAGCAACTTCATACGATCATTTACCGTATCAATTTTATTGAGAACCAATATCACTGGCTTCTCTTGCTGCTTTAAGCGAATCAACATGAGATCATCTTCATTTGTCCAGTGACGGCAATCAATAACAAATACAATCAAATCAGCCTCTTGCAAAGCTCCTATCACCGTTCGATTCAATGTACGATTCAATTGGCGCGGTGTGTTTTTATGAAAACCTGGTGTATCCAAATAAATAGCCTGATAAACACCCATCGTTTTAATTCCCAAAATACGATGACGTGTGGTCTGGGGCTTTTTAGATGTAATACTGATTTTTTCACCGAGTATCGCATTAAGCAAGGTTGATTTTCCCACATTGGGGCGGCCTACGATGGCAACCGACCCTGTAAATGTTTTTATCGTGTCTGATATTAAATCGGCACCGTTGTTATTATTTAGCTCTATATCACTCACGCTGTTTTCCTTGGGTAAGTTGAATCAGCATTAATTCTGCCGATTGTTGCTCTGCTCGCCTGCGGCTTGTACCTTTTCCAATTGCAACCTGTGAAATTTCCGGTATCATGCATTCTACAGTAAACAATTGAGCATGGGCTTTGCCGCCAATTTCAGTTACCTGATAATGGGGAAGAGCAATCAGTTTTGATTGCAGATATTCTTGTAATTGGGTTTTAGGATCTTTGTCAGCTTTGTGCGCCAACAATTGAATTAGCATAGGGGCAAACCATTCAGCAAGTGCTTTCTTGCAAACTTCAAGGCCTCCATCCAAATACATCGCTGCAATAATCGCTTCCAGTGCATCAGCTAGAATAGACTCGCGATGAGCCCCGCCCGAGCGCACTTCACCCGAACCCAGATATAAATATTCGCCTATACCTAAGGTTCTCGCGAGCATTGCGAGTGTTTCACCTCGCACCAGCATTGTACGCAAACGACTCAACTCGCCCTCATCAGCCAGACGAAATTGCTTATAAACAAGCTCTGCGGCGATAAAATTCACAATCGAATCACCTAAAAACTCTAAACGTTCATTATTATTTTGGGGAACACTTCGATGAGTTAATGCAGCAATTAACAATTTTTCATCTTGAAACGAATACCCCAGTTTTGCATATAACTTAGTATGTGATTTTCTGACCGCCATAATTAGATTACTGTTCCTATTCGCTTCCACTGTACTTTATGATTTTCACTGTTCCAGCTCATCCAGATAAAAAATCCTTTTCCGATCAGGTTTTCCTCAGGCACAAACCCCCATTCGCGGCTATCAGCACTACTATCTCGATTATCACCCATCATAAAATAGTGCCCTGCTGGAACGATTACATCCACATCCTGCATTTCACCACCATTCGGATTAATAAAGATATCGTGTTTTACCCCATTTAAATCTTCTTCATACTCCTGGACTGAAATATTGCCAGTTGGCTCTACATCAACATTTTGACCAACCAAGGTTTGTGTGGCTTCTTTCTCATTAATGTAAAGCACTTTATCTCGGTAAACGACATGATCGCCAGGAAGGCCGACAACCCGTTTGACAAAATCAATACGAGGATCAACTGGCCAACGAAAAACAACAATATCCCCTCTTTTTGGTTCACCGATGGGTATTATTTTCGTATTCAGCACGGGTAAGCGAAGCCCATAGGCAAATTGATTCACCGCAATAAAGTCACCCGGCATAACCGTGGGCTCAAGTGAGCCAGTAGGAACACGAAATGGCTGGACAATAAAGGAGCGAATCACCAGTACAATAAAGAGAACGGGAAATAATGATCGGGAATATTCAATTAGGAAGTTCGGTTTTCGTTTAGCTGGCCGCTTTTTAGCAAAAAACAAAATATCACACAGTGCAATAAACCCTGTCACCAATACTGCAATTGTCAAAATTAAGGGGAAATCAACATTCATCTTTCATTCTTCCTATTTTATACCACTCAATAATGATTCTGCAGCGTTGTTGCAAGCTCGCTCGGCATCGGTCATGTATTCGATATACATTCCCTCACCTCTCTCGCTTGCGCCTAGCTGCAAAACCATTATTGAGTGGTATATTTACTTTTTGTCATCAACCTTTAACACCGCCAAAAACGCCTCTTGAGGAATTTCAACTCGTCCCACTTGCTTCATGCGCTTTTTACCTTCTTTTTGCTTATCAAGCAATTTACGTTTGCGGGAAATATCCCCGCCATAACACTTTGCAGTCACATTTTTACGGAGCGCTTTCACGGTTTCACGTGCAATAATTTGTCCGCCAATTGCGGCTTGAATTGCCACATCAAACATCTGCCTCGGAATTAATTCTCGCATCCGATCAACCAGTATTCTTCCACGATAAGCTGAATTATCGCGATGGATAATAATAGCAAGCGCATCGACTTTTTCATTGTTAATCAAGATATCCATCTTCACCAGATTAGAAACCTGAAAACGAATGAAGTGATAATCAAGCGAGGCATAACCCCTGCTCACGGATTTTAATCGGTCAAAAAAATCGAGTACAACCTCATTCATAGGTAATTCATAAGACATCGACACTTGACTGCCAACATACAACATTTTCGTCTGTGCACCGCGCTTTTCGGTGCATAAAGTCATGATAGCGCCCACATAGGCATGAGGAACAAGAATGTTCGCCTGCACAATCGGTTCACGAATTTCATTAATAAGATTCGGTGGCGGTAATTTTGAGGGATTATCAATATGAATAACATCACCTTTGTTGGTCAAGACTTCATAAACCACCGTCGGCGCCGTGGTAATTAAATCAAGATTATATTCCCGCTCTAATCGCTCCTGGACAATTTCCATGTGCAGCATACCCAAAAAGCCGCAACGGAAACCAAAACCAAGAGCCTCCGATGATTCAGGCTCATAAAACAAAGCCGCATCATTTAATTTCAATTTAGCCAGGGCATCACGAAATTGCTCATAATCATCTGAGGTGATAGGAAACAATCCAGCATAAACCTTAGGCTCAATTTTGGCGAAACCAGGTAGAGGCTTTTTCGCAGGATTTTGCGCGTGAGTAATAGTATCACCGACAGGCGCACCATCAATGTCCTTGATGCTGGCAACAACGAAACCCACTTCTCCTGCCGATAAAATACCCGTGTCATTCGCTTTCGGTGTGAAAATACCGATTTTACTCGCTTCATGAGTGCGCCCAGTGGACATAATCTGAATTTTATCACGCGAACGTAATACACCATTTTTCACCCGCACCAGCGATACTACACCCAGATAACTATCAAACCACGAGTCAATAATCAAGGCTTGTAATGGCGCATTGGGATCACCCTCTGGCGGAGGAATATGGGTAATCAAATCATTCAATAACTCGTCAATTCCTATCCCGTTTTTCGCACTCACGCGCACGGCACCCTTCGCAGGAATACCAATGATATCTTCGATTTCTTGAATGACGCGATCAGGCTCAGCCTGCGGTAAGTCGATTTTATTCAGGACAGGAAGCACTTCCAGGCCTTGTTCAAGCGCGGTATAGCACACAGCAACTGTTTGCGCCTCCACACCTTGGCCAGCATCAACCACTAGCAAAGCCCCTTCACAGGCAGCCAGTGAGCGTGAAACTTCATAAGAAAAATCGACGTGCCCGGGTGTATCAATAAAATTCAATTGATAAGTCAGACCGTCCTCGGCCTTGTATTTCAGCGTGACGCTTTGCGCTTTAATGGTAATTCCGCGTTCACGCTCAATATCCATTGAATCAAGGACTTGTTCGGCCATCTCACGCGAACTTAAACCGCCGCAGAGCTGGATAAAGCGATCGGCCAGCGTTGACTTACCGTGATCGATATGGGCAATAATTGAAAAATTTCGGATTAACTTCATGCTTTGGACTTATAGGTTCTTAGAGTTGAGTTCTCGCGGTGGTCGCATTATACAATACTTTGAGCGCGCAGTAAAATTTGGTGACAATCACGCCTTGACTTCATAGTTTATGTTTCATAAAATATGAAACGCTTCGGGTATATAGTCTCCGCGCTTGAGATCGCGACTTTCTAAAATATTTTTGAGCGCTCAATGTCATTCCGTACGAAAGCCGCGTGCGTAGGTGATAGAGTAAACAGAGAGTTGTACGGCTGGAGATACGGAACCTAAGTGGAAATAGTGAAAAAAAAC
>JABEVJ010000052.1 GCA_013043985.1 Legionellales bacterium
AAACTCCTCGCAATGACGAGCGTTTTTCCATATTTACTATCATTTCCACATTACGTGACAGCTACAAATTATGTGTCGATACCTCAGACTATATACCCAACGCATCTTCAGGTGTGTTAGGTATAGATAGACACTGAGCTAAAAACAGATTGTATTCTGGATTCTTTTAATATATTAATGTCATTTATTAATATATTATCACATTCTTTATAGCCGTCGGTCCATTTTTCTCGTGGAATGACTTTGGTAATATCCTTAATAAACTGATTATAAAACTCTTCGGCTTTCTCGAGATTGCCCTTAACGCACAGCACCCGCACTAACCCAAAATAAGCCCAGCCTCGATAACGATGCAAGCGGGCAAGGTCGCCATATTTGTTACACTCATTAACGGAGTGAGTAAAATTTTCTTCAGCACTCATTAAGTCATTTTCGGCTTTGGTTATTTCATATTGTTGAAAATAAGCTTTACCTAAAGCATTATAAGTATATCCAATATTAGGATCAGGGTGACAAATATTCTGTTGATTATATTCCAACGATAATTTAAGATAATTAATTGCTTCTAAGTTTTGTTTTTGGTATAAAAAAATATTGCCTATATTAGCACAACATATTTGCTTGCTGTTTAAGTCGTTGAATTGTGAAGAATTCAATAACATTAAAAAAATAGCTTTTGCCTCTTCCGCTTCACCTAATTCAGACTGCATTGCTGCAAGAGAAAAATAAAGCTCAAGTGTGGTACGATCGTAAGTAGCAAGCTGGTCGATATTTTTTGCGTTTAGAGTTTCCTTTATTTTATTTTTCATTACTTCGAGCTCTTTTGCTGTTGCACGTTTTGAAACACATAAATTTGATTCCCAATGCAAAGCTTGTATAGTCATTCCTGGCCACTCAGCAAAATAATTTGTTAGTTTATGCAGTGATTGTTCTATAGCTGGAATTTGGTCACGACGAAAGTAAAAATCGATACTGTTGGCTAGTAATTCATAAATGTTTTTACTCTTGATTTGAAAATCATAAGCTTTAGATAAGATGGCTTCAACATGATTGATTAAAGCAATACTGGCTTTCCATTTTTTTAACTCGACCGTCTTGATAGTAAATTGAGATTGCACTTTTTCCAGTGTCATATCAAAATAAGTTAAACGAACTTCCTGATCTAGTTTTTCATACAGCACCTCCTGTAATAAGCGGTGTTGAGAGTAACTATTCAAAAAACTTGGTTTAACGTGAACTTTCCCATCAATAAGATATTGCTTTTCAATTTGGTCTCTCTGAATTAAACCATAAGCTAGTAATGGACGCATAATGTTGTTAAAATATATCGGTTTTTTACAAGTATCTGAAATTAATTCTAATAAAAACTTAGGGATAGCATCAGCATGTAAAAAAGAACAAATTTTTAGTAAATGGAAAGACTTTTCATGCTCTTGTATTTTTTTTAAAGTAATGGAATAAGCAATATCAATAGTCAGCCTATAATTATCCATATATTCCGAAGATGAATTTTCCTTAAGTAAGGCTAGACTTTGTTGAAACAGTTCACTTTTTTTGGTTTTGTAAAGAATTAAATATTCGCTAATATTTTCTAAATGTTTGTTAATAAATAAGGAGGCCTGTGTGATAGCTAAAGGGAAAAATTCCAAGTCAGCAGCAAGAGTTAGTGCATCCTCATCGGAGGTATTGGGAATCATTTTTTGAATATAACTTTTAGATTCATCTGCAGTAAAAATAGAAAGTGTTTCAATATGAGGCCAATTTCTTTGATCACTTGTAACAAGAATGTGACCTCGCTCAGCTTGTTGCTGAGGTAAAAAAGGCAAAAGTTCTGTCCAAGATTTTGCGTTATCAAAAATGAGTAACCAACCAGGAGTCTGACGCAATATATTCTGAACGGCTTTGACAATTTCATTTGGTTTTAAACTGTGGATATTAAGTTGTAAGGCCAGAGCAAGCGTTTTATATTGGTCTTCCATATTCAGCTCAATGTTGAACCACCAGACAATATTATCATATATATGAAGATATTGATGTGCATAAGCTTTAGCAACTTGTGTTTTTCCTATTCCTTTTGGTCCAAAAATAACAAGTATGGGCGTTTTTTCTTGCTCTAGTTTAGTATGTAAAGTTTGAATAAAACTTTCGCGCCCGGTAAAGTTGTTATTTTTAAGTGGTAACTGATATTTTACTCTACTATTGTTTTCATTTGGTTCTTCAAGGATAATATTTTCTCTAAACATAATTTTTCCTGTTAAAAAAGGGTTAAAATACCATACTTCAATTCGTAGGTGTAATGGTTGTAGATTTTCCATAAAATTTTGAAAGGTTCTCACAAATTTTATAGCTAGTGGTATCCTTTGCAAAATCACTATGCAAAACTCCTAACTCAATCATATGTCTATAAAGAACTTCCAAGTGAGGTATTATTTGAGGACAAAAAGTATCTGGATTATTTAATTCTTCAAGAGAATAACTTTCACCTAACATCCGAAGTAAGTGTTTTAGAAAATGGATTCGTTCATCACGTTCTAATAAATCAATAATAACTCTTTGTATAGCTCTATGTGATGAATAACTATTTAATAATTTTTTCTTAATAGGTGACTCATCGCGTAATAATAAATCGTACGTCTTTAGGGGTTTAGTAATTGCGACAAGCTTCACTAAAGGTAATTTTCCTTGTAATAATTTTAAAGGGATAAAATCAGAATGTAAAAATGCACACAAACAAATAAGTTTATATGATTCATTATTTTCTAATTGAATCATGTCAAGAGAAGCTTTGACAGTGATGGCAAGTGTTTGTTGATAATTATCACTAAAGACGGTTCCTTGTTCATGTGAGAAAAGTTCAGCTTCCTTTATTTGCAATTCATCATGGCAATCATCATAAATCTCAATATATTCTTCTATTTTTAATTGGTGCAGTATTATATAAGTTGCAGCCTGTGTTAAAGCTAAAGGAAAGCAAGCTAATTTGATAGCTAAGGCTTTCATTTTCTTTTCACTTGCAATTACTCCAGCGGTTTGAAAGTAAGTGACTGCTTCTTTCACACTAAATATGTCTAAATGCCGAGATGGATAAGCCCAATCAGTTCGATCAGAAGTAATTAATATGTGTCCCTTATTTTTATTGTGACTTTGTGGAAGATAGTTTTGCAATTCTATTTGTGAATGTGCATTATCAAAAATTAACAACCAATGAGGTAATTGACGCAATTTATCTTTTACAGCACTAATAATATCATCCATCTCTTTCGATTCAATATTAATTTTCAATTCAGTGGCAAGTTTTTTATATGCAATGTCTAATTGCGTTTCAACATCTATCCACCAGACAATGTTATAATTAATTTTGAACTCATTAGCCAACTGTTTTGCCAACTGTGATTTTCCAATCCCCGATATTCCTTTGATGAGATAAATACTAGGAGCATTTGAGCTTATTTCCAGCTGATCATGAATTTGGTTCAAAATCTCGGTTCGCCCCATGTACTGCAGGTTTGGAAATGGAACATTCCAAAGTACCGGTATACCACGTGGTGGATCGAATAAGCTGGACGAGAAAGAAAATAAATTACGATTGTTTACCAGCGAACCTGGAGATAGTTTTATTTTCTTCTGGTTTTTTTTATAAATTTTAGCAAAATTTTCATAAATTTCAATAATTTTTGGAGTAATTTCTTTTTTTATCCATTCAATTTTGGAATCACTGACGATATCGAGATGCTCACCGGAAACGGTTAATAAACTCATGGGCAGCGACTTATTCCACCCCAACCGCTCATTTTTCCTTTTTTTCTGACTTTTTGTAAAAGCCAGTAAAGTGACATTATCGATAGGTTGTGGTTGGTAATTGGAATAAATTTGACTCATCACATAAATGGTTGTGTAAATTCCCAAATAATAATTAAAAGAATCATTAATTTCTTTTTCAAATGCGGGTTTAGTTATCAACGTTTCAATTAATTTGTGCCAATAAACTGGTAATTGTTTGTTTTTCGAATAGTTGGCTAATTCTTTCTTTGGCAAAATAGTATGAGTAGCGCCTAACACTTTTTGTTTAAAATGCCCATCCATGATTTCAAAAATTTCATTGGCATATTCTTCTTGTGTTTGATCAGAATAATGTTGAGGGCTAGGTGGATCAATCATAAAAATAGCACTATTTGGATGCTGTTTTTTAGAAAGAGTTAACATTTCATAGCCAAGACCGCAGCCTGCGGAATAACAGAGGTAAAAAAAGGGTCCTTTATAGCCAATCAATTTATCAGTTTGTCTTAAGGCAGATAAATATAGTTTTGCTAACCCAGACATCGATTTTAAGGCCATTCCGGGAAAATCCAACATAGGTGCTTTGATACTTAAAACAGGCCAGTGGTAAGGCAATTCAGGTGTAATCAAACGATAATCCCAGCGGGGATCGCCAAAAAGTGAATGAATAAGAATGAGTGGTGGCAAATTAGAAATATTAAATTCTACTTGACCACTTATCCAAGTTACTTCAATTTTTATTTTCTTCGATATCATTGTACATAAAACACGGAGTGTTGGATTAGCATTAAATAGAGCTGTATCAACGATTATATTTGGATATTGTCGATAAATACGACTTAACATTTGATAACGATGTATAGATACCCCTCCTAATTCATCAAAACAATCATCCATACAGATTAAAAATGATTTTGCTGGAATATCTAAGATTTCATGCCAAATAGCTGCAACCTCTTTTTCAACCTCTGATTGAGGTTTTATCCGCAGGGGAAAACATGGATAAAATGTTGCTTTAATATGTTGCGGGAACTCACTCTTATTCACTTTACCATTAACGCTTTTTGGGATATGAGACACTATGGAGTAACGAGAAGGAATAAAGTTGCATAAACTATGTGAAGCTAAGTTGAAATGCAGTTTATTGATATCTAGTTGAGTAATTTTCTCAAGATCAATATAGAGAAATTGGTGTAAAAATTTCAAATAATTATCATCTTTTGACTTAATCAAGGTGAAATTTTGTGATAGCAGACGTTGATTATTAATTTTAAACTTGCTGATAGCAAGAGAAATTTCTGCAGCATTGACCAACTCACCATAAATTTTTTCTTGTGCATCCATACGGTTGATAAAAACAACAGTGTTATCTGCCTCTCGCTTGACTATATCACCAGTTTGATAAATATATAATTTTTCATTAGAATTTTCTGGGTGCTGAATTTCACGAAACCGTTTTATATAATGTTCTTCACCGATGTACCTTAAAGCTAAACCAATGCCTGAGATGTATAACTCGGCCACTTGATCATCAGTAACCAGTGCGGGATTTAAAGGATAGGGCTCATCTTCAGTAGCTGGAGTTAATAAATACCATTGTAGTCCATTAATTGGTTGACCCAGATGAATGAGTTTATCAGGTTCATATTCAGCAAGTGATGTACAAATGGTAACTTCTGATGGACCATATCCATTAATCACTTTTCTGGGAGAGTCAAGTGGCCTGCCTACTTTTAAAAATTGTTCAAATAAATCTCGTTGAGCGGCTTCACCTGTACTAATTATTCCTCGCAATTTTGGTAGATCTGCCGGATTAATCATGCGCATGACAGTGGGTACCAAAGTAATAATCGTCACTTCATGTTGGCTCAGATATTCGTGCAAACCGTCGCCATCTCGAATCCGTTGTGGAATAATGAGACAACTTGCACCCTTGCCTAGAGCAGTCATAATGTCCAATAGACTTGCGTCAAAAATTAACAGCGAATGCCAACCTATAATATCATTAGGTGTAATTTTAAAACAATTAGCAACTGCCTCCATAGGATGACAGAGACCACGATGAGCAATTTCAATACCTTTTGGAATGCCAGTTGAACCAGAAGAAAAAATTAGATAAGCCCGTTGATTCGGATCAACAGGATAAGCTGGGTCAATCACAGTTTTATTTTGTGCAATGAAATTTGAATAGCCATCAATTAGTAATTTGGGTAAACGATGTTGAATGAAATGAGTGTATTCACTTTTAAGCAAATTATCTTGAGTAATTAAATAGGTAATATTGCTGTGTTTAAGATAGTAGGTTAAGCGTTTTGGAGGTAAACTTTTATGCGTTGTAAGAGGTAAATAAGCTAAACCCGCTTTCATCACCCCTAAAATTGCGGCTACTGCCTCAGGCGTATTTTCAAAAAAAAGCCCTATCAACGTGCCATCTGGCCAATTATTTTCATTTTTGAGCTTTATTAAAGCGTGTGCCATACGATTAGCCGCTTCGTTTAAAGCTCGATAGCTCCAGCGCTGATTGTTTTCCGCAATTAGTGCAGTGTGATCATGCGATGACTCACAGACTTGCTCAAAAACTTTAAAAAAAAGTGATGGCGAAGGCGTACCCTGTTCGTGTTGAACCAAGCTTAGATGATCAGCGTTTATCATAAAAAAACCAATTTAATAGGTTAGCTACTATCACGTAATTAAGGTTTTAGCACTGAAGCTTAAAAGCGCTCGTCATTGCGAGGAGTTTACGACGAAGCAATCCAGAAT
>JABEVJ010000053.1 GCA_013043985.1 Legionellales bacterium
AAACGAGCAATAGTTACTCATATTGTGAAGTTTTTATAATATTACTCTGGCGTAAAAGAACAAGTCAGAAATTAGCATTTTGAAGTATCTTGGGTATACTTGGCTTGTTCTGGCAAGAAACCACTGACTTGCATCCGCCACATCTTTGCATAATGCCCATTTTTTGCAACAAGAGCTTCATGAGTACCATCCTCTATAATGACGCCACTATGAAATACTAAAATTCTATCCATCTTAGATAATGTTGAAAGCCTATGAGCAATAACAATAGTGGTTTTGTTTTGCATTAATAAATGCAAGGCTTCCTGGATATGGTGTTCTGTCACAGAATCGAGTGCGGATGTTGCCTCATCGAGTATCAAGATGGGAGCGTTCTTCAACATTGCTCTGGCTATCGCGATACGTTGACGCTGTCCGCCTGATAATTTGACACCCCGTTCACCCACTAAAGACTGATATTGCTGCGGTAGCTCGATAATAAATTCATGGCAATGTGATTGTTTTGCCGCCTCGAGCACTTGCGCTTCATTAGATTTAATATTACCAAAACGAATATTTTCCATTAACGTTCTATGAAAAAGTGACGTATCTTGCGGAATGTAACCAATATTTTCTCTTAAAGATTGTTGTGTCACCAGACTAATATTTTGGCCGTCAATAGTAATTTCGCCTGACTCAACATCGAAAAGACGTAAAATTAAATTCACAAACGTGCTCTTGCCACTGCCTGAAAAGCCAACCAACCCTACTTTTTGACCTGCTGGAATGGTCACGTTTTTATTATTAAATAAATGTGCGCCCTCGTCATAATGAAAAGTAACATCATGAAATTTAATCTCACCCTTAGTGACTGTCAATGGCTTAGCGTCGGGAATATCAACAATATCATGCGGAACTGAAATAATGGACAATGCTTGTTTACAGAAGCCAATCTGCTCAGTAAATGAAACAAATTGACCTGCCAAAAACCATAAATTCCATAAAATGCTGATAGATAATGAAATAACAAAGGTAAAATCACCAATCGTCACTTGCCCTTTTGCATACATATGCAACAAAATAAATAAATTTAAACCAAGTAAAGCAACAATACTGATATCCCAAAATATTCTCATTTTTATCGTTTTAACTTGCATCACTCGATCTTTCTTGACAGCATCTTCGATACTTTGGTGAATATACTGATTCTCTGTATTGTGCCTAGCAAATAGCCTGACATTTAAAATATTGCTAATGCTATCAACCATTTTCCCCACAACTGTTGTCTTACTCTCAGCAAATTCTGTGGAAAGTTTTTTCAGCGGATTAAGAAAAAGAAAAGTCACAGAAATAAATATTGACACCCACCCTATCAATACCACTGAAAAAATAGGGTGAATAAATAATAACAGGATAATAGCAACGCTGATCCCCAGAGTTTGTGCATATAAATCATCGAGTATTGAAAATATCTCAAGCATCCCGCTTTGCATATCTAAAATTTTATTAATTAAACTTCCTGAAAAATTATTTTGAAAATAATGATGCGAGTGTTGATTAATATAACTAAACATCTTAGTCATGACATCCTCTCGCAGCGTCGGAAATAATTTTAATTTCACCCAGTCCAATACTCTCATATTGATACTTTGAACTATCCATAAACCGATATAAATCAAAATAAATGGCAGAATTGCTTTATAGAGAAGGGCTTTGTCACCCGCAAAACTCACAACATGGTCAATAATTAGTTTTAAGACATAAGGTAAAAAGGTGCTGATAAAAGCCCATAATAAACCGACTAAAGCCATGACTGCTAGCAGCTTTTTATATGGCCTGATTATGTTTATCATAAAACCAGTTAAAGATAATACTGAAGTATTGGTGGTTTTATTCATTTTCGATTGATAGTACCTTAATTAAATTGTCGAGATGAAATGATACACGACAAATGAAAATTTGTCTTAAATCAAGAAATATATTGACTTATCATTTTACATCGTGTAAATTGTACCGATCGATCGGTACAGTGCCTTTCGACATACTCATCACGTATGAGTATCCATTAACAAAGAGGATTAAATAATATGAAAAAGTATGCCGTTGTAATTTTCGCAGATGCCAAACAAAATACAGAAGAGTCATTAGGTCGCACTTTAAATGCCTTAATTTTTGCGAATGATTTAAAAAATCGCGGTGATGATGTACTCGTTTTTTTTCAAGGAACAGGAACGCGTTGGATAGCAGTTTTAGAAGATTCATCGCATCCAGGTCATGCTTTGTATCAAGCAGTGAAGGAAAACATTAAAGGTGCCTCAAAAGCTTGTGCGAGCGTTTTTCAGGCAGAAGTAACCACCGTGCCACTTTTAAGTGAGTTTGATATTCCGGGAATTGGCGGGGCAACAAGTCTTGCAAAATATGTACACGAAGGCTATTCTCTTGTTTCTTTTTAACGAATAGGCCGACTGGTGAAACAAAAAATAATTGCACGTCTTGTCGCTGTTATTTGCGAGAAGGGATACTCAGAAATGAGTATCTCTTCTATTTCTGAAGCGACTGGACTCAAAAAATCAAGTTTATATCACTTTTTTCCAGAAGGAAAAGCTCAGATTGCGTATGAAATTGTGCAGTTTGTTGATGATATGCTGACTCACTCATTTGAACAGATTATGCATGAAAACGAATTACCCTTAACCAAGTTTAATAAGATATTAGATGTATTGTCAGATTGTTATCAACAAGGACAACAAGGTTGTCTCATTGATATTATGACAATTTCATATATAGATGAAAGAACACAACTCGCAATAAAAGATCTTCTCTTAAAATTAATTGGTCTTTTTAAGCGTATTTTTATACTTAAGGGCAGCACAGAACAAGCGGCTGAAGAAAAGGCCATCGAAACCGTGATGCTAATCCAAGGTAGTTTAGTGCTTTCAAGAGCGACTAAACAGCCGGTTTATTTTATGAATTGTATCCATAAATTAAAAACCGGAAAATCCACAGCGTCATAAATCCCTAAGTATACTTGACACACATGGGTTTTCGGTTTTCTAAAATTTTTTTGAGCACTCGATGTCATGCCAGCGCAAGCTGGCATGACATCGAGCGCTCAAATACATAATGCAAATCTCGAAAACCCATGTGTGTCGAGTATATCTACTGCGGGGAGTATCATTATCGTTCAAGTTGCTATCTTGTTCAATTTCAGGTACATTACCCTAAATTCGGCACTTATACTCACCACGGTGAGTATAAAGTTGCCAATCATAAAAAACAAATTGAGGACGTTATGGCTAAAGAAGAGCACATTGAGATGCCAGGGGTTGTTGTAGAAACACTGCCTAATACGATGTTTCGTGTTAAGCTGGAAAACGGCCACCTTATCATCGCACACATTTCCGGCAAAATGCGTAAAAATTATATTCGTATTTTAACGGGCGATAAAGTCACTGTTCAAATGACACCCTATGATTTGACCAAGGGTCGAATTGTGTTCCGTGATAAAGAATAAGCGTTAAGCAGCGCGGCTAATTTTTAACTCGACCAGATAACTTAAACCTGCCTGATGCAATTCACCCTCCAATGCTAACTTGACGAACAATTCTTCAGGACAACCGAGTTTCTTGGCGAATTTCGCTGCAGTTCCCGCACTAATCACTCGTCTATTTTTTTCGATATCACAGTAAATGGAGTGTCAGGACGATGAATCAGGAAAAACACATGCATGGTAGCTTGTTAATTAACCTTGAAAGCGAACATATCGTTTTTGATTATATTAGTAATGGGATAGCGATTACTGATGAGCACTCAATGATTTTGTATACCAACCCTGCGTTTACAAGGATCACAGGGTATACAAAAGAAGAAATGAAAGGTAAAAATCCCGGCGTGCTGCATTCGGGGCGTCACGAGAAACATTTTTACGAAGAGATGTGGGATGAGATTCTAAAAAAAGGATTTTGGAATGGTGAAATATGGAACAGACGCAAGTCGGGTGAAATTTACCCTGAGTTTTTAACCATTTCAAAAATTAATCAAAATGGTGCGAACGGGATACTCTACATCGCCATATTTGCTGATATCAGCTTCTTAAAGAAAGATATCAGCCAAAAATTACATCTAGCATTTTATGACCCGTTGACAGAGCTTCCCAATCGAACGCTTTACTTGGATAGGATCAATAAAAACATAGAGACCATTAAGAACGGCAGCGAAAAAAAGTTTTCAGTTTTTTATATGGATTTGGATAAATTTAAACAGGTCAATGATACCTATGGTCATTGTGTAGGCGATAAATTATTAAAGATGGTCGGTGAGCGTTTGGCGTCAAGCATCAGGACCGGTGATACAGTTGCCAGAATGGGTGGTGATGAGTTTGCTGCCATTGTAATGCTCAATGTCGATCCCCATTCCATGCTTAGCTTTTCCAGGCGAATTATCGATACGATTGAAAAACCCTTCATTATCGACGGGCATCATATCAATATTTCTATCAGTATCGGCATCAGCTCCTATCCAGACGATTCTCGTAATGTTGAAGCACTGCTGGTTAGCGCTGACAAAGCCATGTACATTGCTAAAAAAACGGGAACAAAAATTGAGTTTTCCAATGCTGAAAACATCTCCGTTTGATCCTAAAAACGGTAGTTGAATCGTAGCGAGAGGTATTTGTCAACAGTATCGCAGGTAACTCGATTCCAGACATTTTTTCACTATGAGATGAACTTGAGCGAATGCTCGTATTTGCAGGCTTACTGAGGGGTAGAGCTTGTTCACCTCTCATTA
This sequence comes from Legionellales bacterium, assembly GCA_013043985.1. Taxonomy (GTDB): domain Bacteria; phylum Pseudomonadota; class Gammaproteobacteria; order UBA1113; family UBA1113; genus JABEVJ01. The sequence continues at coordinate 4,768 of JABEVJ010000053.1, forward strand.
CGCGACAGCGACTATATGCCCACCTTCGCCAACAATTTTTCTCGGGTAACCGCATCAACAAAACTTGCCTCAAGCGAATTACGAGTCATTTCCAGCAACTCATTTTCACCAAATCCAAAATGTTCTTTGGCGATCGCATATTCCCGCGTTAATGTCGTATCAAAATAAGGTGGATCATCCGTGCTCAATGTCACTTTGACACCTGCATCCCGCAATTTTTGTAATGGATGAGAAGCGAAATTCGGATAAACTCGTAACGCAATATTACTGCCCGGACAAACCTCTAAGGTAATATCACGATCGCGCAGCGCGGCCAGCAAGTTAGGGTCTTCAATTGAACGGACACCATGGCCAATGCGTGTCACGGGTAAATGGGTAATCGCTTCCCACACCCCCTCAGGCCCTACCATCTCTCCGGCATGTACCGTGCAGCCCAATCCTGCTTCATGAGCAATCTGATAGGCTTTGGCAAATTGTGCAGGAGGAAAACCTGCCTCGTCGCCGCCCATACCAAATCCAACAATGTAGGGATGTAAGTATTTTACCGTGTTTTTAGCGACGTTAATGCATTTTTCTACACCAAAATGCCGTACGCAGGTCATAATAATTCGACCCTCAATACTGTGGTCTCGTCTGGCATCATCAATGCCTTGCACGACACCTGCTAAATGTTCTTCAAAAGAAACACCGCACAGGGCTGCATGATCAGGTGAAACCATCATCTCGGTATAAATCGAACCCATTTGTGCTGTTCTTGCCAGGTAATCGTAAGTCATTTCACGATAATCCTCAGCATTGCGCAACACAAAACTTGCCTTGTCATAAACTTTTAAAAAATGCAAAAAATCTGCCCAAAGAAAGGTTTCATTTTCACCAAAAATATCACTCGGAACAACCAAACCATTGCGTTTAGCAATTTTGGTGACTAATGAAGGTGGTAAACTTCCCTCAAGATGTAAATGTAATTCTGCTTTGACTACCATGGTTCTATACTCCACTTTCCATCTGCATGTATAAAAGACTCACCGCAAGCAAGCGGTGCTAAACCTAAATGAGTGGCTAAACTCTGCCCGATATCAGCAAACGTTTGACGCTCTCCTAGATAACCAGAAGGCACGCACGGGCCAAAAACAATCACCGGAATATGTTCTCGCGTGTGATCACTACCTGGCCAAGTCGGATCACATCCATGATCAGCCGTAATCACAACGATATCATCTACTAGAAGTTTATCTATGAGCTCCGGTAATTGCCGATCGAACTCCTCTAATGCCAAAGCATAACCAGCAACATCGCGCCGATGACCATAATTCATATCAAAATCAACAAAATTAGTGAAGATCAACGAACGATCTTGAAAATCATCCATGGCCTTTACGGTGGCATCAAATAGTGCTTTATTGCCATTCGCTTTAATTTCATGCGTGATACCTTGATGAGCATAAATATCTGCTGTTTTTCCAATAGCAACCACTGTACCCCCATCCTCAAGTAATTTGTCAAACAAGGTGGGAGCAGGCGGAGGAGTGGCAAGATCACGACGATTACCTGTGCGTTGAAATTGACCTGGTGTGCCAATAAACGGCCTTGCAATGACGCGGCCAATATTGTACTCATCGACCAGTTCACGTGCTATATTGCAAAGTGCGTATAAACGTTCCAATCCAAACGTTTCTTCATGTGCTGCTATCTGAAATACGCTGTCGGCTGAGGTATATACGATAGGTTTTCCTGTCTCCATATGTTCTTGGCCGAGCTCGTCAATAATCACTGTGCCTGAAGCATGTCTATTTCCCAAAATACCGGGCAAATTACCTCGCTCAACCAAGTCATGTATCAATTTTTCAGGAAAACTAGGATAATCCTGCGCAAAATAACCCCATTCAGTTAAAACCGGAACGCCAGCAATTTCCCAATGCCCGCTTGGCGTGTCTTTCCCCAGGCTGCGTTCTTTAGCATAGCCATAAGCACCGATGACAGCAGAAGGTGAATCCATCTCTGGTAAGGGCCGGCCGCCCTGACTGGCAATAGCCGCATTAATTAACCCTAAACGAACCAGGTTAGGAATATGCAGCTTGCCTTGACGTTTTCCGGGCATATCGGCCTTCCCCATGGCACAGGCTTGTACAATATGGACGAAGGTATTTGCTCCGCGGTCTCCACTTGGAGCATCTGCTGCAGAACCAATTCCGAAAGAATCCATCAATAATACAATTGCACGCTTCATATTTATTCCATTTTTTTGCAGTAAGTTTCTTTCAACATAAATGCTGCTACAAAAGCAACGACAAAAGCAATCGGCATAATCAGCATCGCATGTTTATAATCTGTCGCCGCATAAATCGGAATACCATTTACCAAGGTATGAGACCAGCCTGAATCCATTAACCGTCCAAAAAATGGAATCAATACAGCACCACCGCCAATAGTAGAAAATGATATAACACTCACTGACATGGCGGTAATGGCCAAGGGATTACTCTCAGCAATCATTGGATAGCTGATAACTTGAGCACTGGTAATCAAGCCAAGTAGAAAAAACAAACCCTGTAGCAAGCCATTCTGCATATTGGGAACATACATAATAATTAAAACTAAAACCATCGATAATAACGTTCCAACTAGCATAGGAAGTTTACGTCGCCCCAATTTGTCTGAAATCCATCCAGCCAGCGGAGAACCAATAACTGTACCAAAAAAAATCATGCCCGTAATATTGGTCGCCTCATTACGTGTGAAATGGTGAATTTGCTCAAGATACAAACTGCCCCAGGTCGCACCCATTAAAAAAACAGGTAAATTCATCATGCTCGTGTAAATACCACCCAACCAATTTTGTTTCCGTAAATAAGCTGCAGATACACTTCGCCAATAACCTAAATTCGTCAGATGTTTTTTTTGATGATCGAAATAGAGCACTTGTGCACTAGGACAGTCCCTGACAATGGCAAAAATCATTCCCATAATGATGATACCGAGCAAACCATCAAGTAAAATAGCCTGGCGCCATCCGGCAAGCTCAATGACACGAGTAAATGGCTCCTGCGCAACCCAACCACCCAGCATTGCCATGGTGACAACCAATCCACTGACTAAAGCCATGCGACGAGCAGGAAACCATCTCGATGCCAAACGAATGCAGCTTAAAAAGCAAAAAGCACTGCCAATACCAGTTAAAAATCGAAATACACTTGCCAAAAAAAGCGAATCGGCCAGGGCGAAACCAAATGTACCTAAAACACAAATCCCCATAGAGACTAACATAATTTTTCGAGTAGAAAACCTGTCAAGAAGTTGACCTGCTGGAAACAAAAAAATCACATTGGCAATAAAATAACATGAAGAAAGCATTCCTAAATCTGTAGCTTGAATTCGATAAACTTGCATCAAATCCTGATTAAGCGAACTCAACATATTCATTTGAATAAATTCGTAAAAGAAAAAAAGGCCTGCTGTGATGCAAATCAACCAAGCCCGGGCTGAAGAACTTGAAACTGCGGAGTGTGGAATGACCTGTTCAGGCAGAGACATAAAATTAAACCTTTGCGTTATTAGACCTCTTGCATAACCCTACTTCTGCGTCAAAGGGCTTTGTCGCTCCGGTGCTCGAATCCTCAAGTACTGCGTGTACATTCCGGTTCTGCGTTCCGTATGCTCCTCACCCTTTTTTGCAAAAGCGAGTTATGCAAGAGGTCTATTGATGAATATCCTGACAATTAGTCTCTCGGATCGACAGGGCACAAAATAAGCCCGCAACTAATGTCACCAAAAAAATAAGCATTGCGACATGATATGCAGCGGGAGAATAGAGTGGCACTCCGTTTACCACTTTTTTATCCCAGAAAAAATCGATAACATGCCCAAATACTTGCTGAGCTATTCCGGCTCCTCCCATGATGAGCATAGAAGCAAGCCCCAAAGATGTTCCCGTATTAATGCGAGGATTACTCTCAGTAATTAACGGGTAACTAATAATTTGTGAGCAGGTAAAAAAACCCACAAGGAAAAACAAGACCAGCGCTACGGTAAAAGAGTAATCGGGTAAGTAAACCAAAAGCACCATAAATACCAACGACAAAACTGCACCAACAATCATCGGCATCCGCCGATTCTGTCTATTGTCAGAAATCGCACCAAAGACGGGTGAACCAATAATGGCACCAATAAAAAGCATGGATGAAATAGTTGCCGCAGCTTCTGCACTGAAATGGTGTGCCTGCTGTAAATAAAGACTTCCCCACAAACCACCTAAAACCATCAGGGGCAAATTCAAAAAACTGGTATAAATACCCGCTTTCCAATTTTGAATATTGGAGGCCGCCTGCTTGATCCCCTCTTTGAGAGGAAGGGCGGTTCCCTGTTTCTGTTTAAAATTTCTACTAAAATCACGAGCAGGATCAATTGGTCTATCATAAACATACCACCAGTTTACTATCCAAATAAGCGCACCTAAACCGCCATTAAACAACAAGGCCATGCGCCATCCAACGTGCTGTGTCAGTACTTCCAGTGGTGTTTGCGCAATCGCTCCGCCGGCAAACGCAAACGTAACAATCAAGCCAGTTACAAGAGCCAGACGAGTGGGAGCAAACCAGCGTGAAGCAAGCAAAATACAGCTTAACAAACAAAAGGCATTACCAATGCCTGCAGCAAAGTGGCAAGCGATAGCAAACCAAAGTTGATGCGCCCCTGCAAATAAAATAGAAGATGCCGTACAAATACCTAAACCTGTTAAAATAACTGTGCGCACAGAAAATCGGTCGATAATCATGCCAGCAGGAAACAAAAAAATCACATCCGCATAAAAATAGGCAGAAGATATTTTACTTAAATTGACGCCAGTGATATTGAAAGAACGCATCAACTCAGCACTGATAGCATTAAACATATTCATTTGAATGAATTCGTAAAAAAAGTATGCCGCAGCAGCAAAACAGACGAGCCAAGGCGTATATGAACGGGCTTCATCAATGCGACGCTTTGACGATACCATAGGATCAGTTGCTGAAACTGAAGAACACATTGTAAAACTCCCTTGCCGATACAAAAAAAATTCGTTATTCTATGCACTTGGCCGCATTCAGGCGAAATAGGGATATGAAACTAACCGCTGTTTTTAAACCTCTCACCACAGGTGAGTTTTCGGTTTTTTCACTTACCCCTGCGACATCTCGTAGTGCTATTCCTGCGACATCTCGCAGTGCTATTTTAGAAATCTGGAACTTCTACCGCGGTGAGTATATACGGTGGCATCACAAAAATAAAGAGGAAGATATGAACACTGTTTACGCATACCTTGCCAATTCGATGCAAACCATGCAATTAGTTATACTCGCCATTACTGTTTTATTACATATTTTATTTGCTGGCGCTATTGCAAAAGATGCAGGACGATTGGCAAAACAAGGATTCCCCACCTTCTTGGTTTCTGGGATAACATGGGCTTTTGCAACTCTCATCGGAGGTCTTTCGGTAGTTGCTCTTTACTGGTTGATTCATCGCACAACATTAACAAGAATTTTATAGCTGGATACCGCCTGTGGGACAAGAAACGTATAACGAACAAGATAATGATTTTACGCCGGATCTTTCTCCCGTCGTTGATCCTGTTGGCGAAACCCCGGTCAGCATTACTCTTGTCCGCTATAATCAGGACACCATTATTGAGCATAGCCACATTTCTGCTGCTGAAAGTCAAACTTTTTTGTGTGATGATGCCTTTACCTGGATTCATGTACAAGGTCAACCCAAGCCCTCGACCATGCTTGAACTCGGACGGTTGTTCAACTTGCATGACCTTGCAATCGAGGACGTTATCAATATTGGTGAACGCTCTAAAACGGAAACCTATGAAAACCAAGTGATGGTGATTTTAGGAATGCCTACTAAAAAAGGCAATAAAATCATCAATGAACAGGTTAGCTTTTTTCTTGGAGAGAATTTTTTAGTTAGTTTTCACAACGGTGAAAATGATCCATTTCGTGCCGTGCGTCGCCGCCTGCATCATCCTCAAGCTCCTCTACGCTCACGCAAGCTAGATTATTTGCTTTACGTTTTAGTGGACGTTGTTATCGACCACTGCTTTCCCATTCTTGATGAATTTGACTCCGATATTCAGGAAATTGAACAACAACTCTTAGGTCCAGAGGGCGTTGGCACCTTTAAAGGTCTGTATACGATCAAACGTGAGCTGCTTGTTTTACGGCTGAAAATCCGGCCTCAGCGCGAAGCGATACGTGTACTCATGCGCGATGACAACCAATGGTTAGGAGCTGAAACCAAGCTCTACATGCGCGATTGCTTTGACCACGTTATTCGTTTAATCGATATCATTGAAATTTACCGCGATATGACAAGCAGCATGTTAGATGTGCATCTATCGCTGGTTAATCAAAAAACGTTTATGTCTAATGAAGTGCAGCGCAAAGCCACTGTTTGGGCAATGCTCTTTGCACCACTGACGTTTATTACTGGCGTTTATGGTATGAACTTTGCCAATATGCCCCAAGCGAGCTGGCGTTACGGTTTTTTGGGTATCATCATCATGATGTTTGCGATCGCTGCGGTGATGGTTGTATTCTTCAGGCGAAGAAATTGGTTGTGAAGATATACTCAACACACATGAGTTTTCGGTTTTCTAACTTGCTATTTTACGTCAGAAGAAACGATTAAAACTGCACAATATGAATAACTATTGCTGGTTTTAATCGTTTCTTCTGACGCAAAATAGCTGCGTTATAAATTCCGA
>JABEVJ010000054.1 GCA_013043985.1 Legionellales bacterium
TATCACTGCCAACAAAAGCTGCTTCCTGAAATTAAATGAAAAATAACCTATCAGAATTCATTACGTTTCGGTAGGGGCGGTTTATCGAGCGGTTACGATACTTGCTACCGGGATAAGCATACCTATTCTTATTCTGCAATTAAATTTGGGTACGTTATTAGAGATGATGGGAACAACCGCTGGCATCGCTGATGCGACACAAGATTATTTTACAGGTATGTGTTATGGTCTTCCTGCTATGTTTTGGGTTCCTATCGACATTCAATTAGGATTAGGGCTTAAAGCTGGTAAAGTAGCTCCTATAGCTGGCACAGCATATTCACTTATGAGTATGGCTATAGGCTACCCTTTGGCCTTATGTGGCTATGGGACAAAAGGCTTAGGTATAGGTTCATCTATTTCAGCTTGGTTGACGCTTATCGGTCTCAGAATATATTTTACGAATTCTAAATTTCGACCATTTAATCTTTTTAGTTACCGCCTCAAAGGTAGTTTAAATGATTACTATGTATTGCTGGAACGTGGTCTTGCGATGGGTTTTCAAAATATTTCTGAATGGGGAAGCCTTATGGCAATCACATTGATTGTTAATTCACAAGGTGCTGCAGCTGCCTTGGCAGAGGAAATTGCCATACAACCGATAACTAGCTTCAATCTTGTTTTAGCTGGCCTTGCTCAAGGAATTGGAGTGGGCGTAGCTCATTATTTAGGAGCGACCAATCTTTGCAAAAGTAATAACGATCACGAAAATGCCGTCTTATGTAGAAATAACGCTCAACGCTACGGAAATACTGGTATTACCCTTAGCGCAATCGCAGCAATACTTGCGGGCTCATCATTTATGCTGTTTTCAAAGCAGCTGATAAATTGGTTAGGTAGCTCCGAGGGTGATGCGTCTGTTGATGAACAATTGGCCTTTAACTTATTGGCTATTAATTCTATGGGTTTATTATTTGACTCCATCAGGATAGTTACAATGACAATTTTAATTGGAAATAAAGATCCCTGGTTTTCACCGTTGGTTAGCTTTTTTCTGGCTTCTGTTTTACCTATTGCAATTGGAGCGATACTCACCTTATATTTTAATACCAGTATCAGCTGGTTATTCATTACAAGAGATATTGGAATTGCCTGTGCAGCTGCGATTATCGGCACCCGGTGGTATGTTAAAAGTAGTAATGATGAGAAGGAGCTCCCAAAAAAACAAGTTGAATTGATTAACGAGGAAGAAAGCGGGCGTAAAATGCCAATATCTTATGCTAAAAACAAAGCCCTTTTTTTTAGTGCTAATCAGAACAAACAATTAACTGCAAAAAAGAACACACTTACAGAAACATTAGCTGATGTTGAACCACTCACAAGAAAATCATCTTTTTCTTGTCAAATATTATGAGGAGTAATTAAATGAACTCAAAACAAGATACTTTATTCATTTTCTTTGCAATGCTGACTTTGGCTTTAGTATACACAGCAAGTGACATTTACTTACCTGCTCTTCCGACGATCCAGACCTATTTTTCTGCTTCTATTGATCAAGCACAGTATACCGTTACCACTTATCTGCTTGGCTGGGGTATTGCACAATTTATTGCAGGCCCCATCATTGATCACCTTGGATATAGAAAAATATTATTGTTTTGTATCGTTTCATTCATAATAACAACGTTAATATGTGCATTTTCAATCAACCTTGATCTCCTGATTTTTGCACGTGCATTTCAATCTATTTTTGCTGGTATGATAGGTGTAACTGCCAGAGCAAGCTTTATTAAACGCTTTGATATTACCCGCGCAGCATATCTCTTGATGACTCTTACTCCAACTATCATGTTGTCCACCATATTAGCCCCTATTGTAGGAGGGTACCTTGTTTATTCAATGGGATGGCGTAGTATTTTTATATTTTTAGTACTTTATAGTGCCGTTATTTTATATGGTACATATCGGTATTTTTATGTTTCTGAAGGAAACACAAACCGTATCGGTCTACATCCCAAAGCCATTCTTCGAACTTACGCTGAAATTCTTTTCCATCGCCCATTTATTCAATGTTTACTTATCAATGGGATGACAATCGGAATTTTATTTACTTATTTTACTGAAGCACCCTTTATTTACCATGCGGCTGGCTATTCTGCACAGATAATCGGTCTTACCTTTATTCCTATTGCTGCGGCATTTTTATTAGCCAGTCAATTAAACCGTTTTTTATATAAGCACTTCAGTATGGGGCAACTGATCATCATTGCTTCCTTCTTTCTGATTGCAGGACAAATTTTAATGGCGGCACCTGCTTTCTATTCAATGGGGCTTATGCCAATGACAATTGGAATTACCATTTGTACATTCGGTATGGGTTTCTCAAGCCCCATTGCATTTAGCAAAGCAGCGACTCTGTTTCCTGAGCGGGCAGGATATGCCTCGAGTGTATTGACCGCCTTACCTTATATTTTCACGACATTACTAACCTTAATTGTTCATCCAATTTGTGGAAATAATGTTGGAATATTAGCCCTTTTTCTATTTGTTATAACCATCACGTGTGTAACTGCCTATTGTGTTGTGGGATCAAGCAAGCAAAATATAAATGAGGTTGTACTTTAAGATGTGTCAATTGGAACAGCCGATCATCCCAAATTCGTTGGGCAGGTCTCAGGATAACTAAGTGATTATTGCCTATTTTTGCGCCATAATCTTCGCATCTTGAAGTGCCTTGGGTATAGTAGTGTTTTATTAAATGACGACCTGATATGATGGTTTACCCAAAAATTGAATAGAGTTATTTAAAATGACGAATGAAATTCAAATCAATGTTGCTCTCGTGCAGCGATTGATCGTCGCGCAATTTCCACAATGGGCTGATCTTCCCATCAAATCCGTTGAATTTGGTGGCTGTGACAATAGAACTTTCCATCTGGGTAGTGAAATGTCGATAAGATTACCGAGTGCTGAAGAGTATGTAAGACAGGTGAAAAAAGAGCAAGAATGGCTACCCAAGATCGCACCGCACTTACCACTTCCTATTCCGCAGCCTATTGCCATGGGGATGCCTTCAGAAGACTATCCCTGGAATTGGTCGATATATAAATGGCTAGAGGGAGAGAGTGCAAATAGTCTAGAGCTTGGTGATGTGCATTTGGAGATAATCGCTGTGCAGCTTGCGCAATTCTTGCGTGCGTTTCATCAGTTTGATGCTGCTGGCGCTCCCGCTCCGGGGCTTCATAACTGGTGGCGCGCGGCTCATACATCCATTTATGATGCCGAGACAAGGTCTCTGATTGAAACACTGAAAGATTTTATTAATGTTGATAATGCAATATCCCTTTGGCAAAGAGCCATAAATTCTCAATGGGATAGTGATCCGGTGTGGGTTCATGGAGATGTTGCCAGTGGTAATCTCTTGGTGAAAGATAATAGACTTGCTGCTGTCATTGACTTTGGTTGCATGGGAATTGGCGATCCAGCCTGTGACCTCACAATAGCTTGGACATTTTTTAGAGGTAAAAGTAGAAATATCTTTAAAGCAAATTTACATTTTGATGCAGAGACGTGGGCAAGGGCACGTGGTTGGGCGATGTGGAAGGCTCTTTATGAGATTTCTGAGCTTGAGGAGAAGAGTGGCGCAGAACTAGCGCAGCAAATACAGATTATTGATGCGGTTATCGAGGAGGATCGGGCTAGTCGGCGAACAGATAGTAAGGACAATAAGCACCCGCTTGGCCTGCCAATCGAATATCAACAAATGCCTGAATATTTTGATACAAGTAATGTTAATGAGCAGACAGAAGCTAAAAATGCTCTAATAGAAAGACTGTTAAAAGAGCAAAAAGTTAAAACAGTTCTGGATATGACCTGTGGCACGGGCTCACAAGTGTTTTACCTAGCTGAGCGAGACTACGAAGTCATTGGTAGTGATTTCAGTCCTGCTTTAATTGATATAGCACGAGATAAAGCAAAAGCAATGAGTCGCAATATTACTTTCATTAAGGGTGATATGCGTAATGTCAAAATAGGCAAATTCGATGCAATTATCACTATTTTTAACGCCATTGGACACCTAACCAAAGCGGATTTTGACGTTGCGCTAAAAAATATACGTGCTAACCTGAAAGATAACGGCGTATATATTTTTGATATTTTTAACCTGCAAGCTATTACTAATGAGATTATTGCTGATTTTACAAGGGATGTTGAAAGCGTTGTTAATGGTGTCACTATCCATAATATGCAACATTCCGAGATTGACAGAGAAACAGGTCTTCTCACCTCTCATGATCAATTTACGATTCTCAAAGATGGATGCAAGCCTGAAATGCATACCAATAGTTTCAGTCTGCAAATTTATACTGCTGAGGAATTGCAGGCACTACTTAGCGAAAATGAGTTTGAAATAGTCGGCCAGTATGACATGAATGGAAGTGATTTTATTGCTGATAAGAGCCTAAATATTCTAATCGTAGCCAGGAAGAAATATACCCATCGCACTTCAAGATGTGAAGTTTATCATCCCACCTGAACACGAGATTTGGACGTTCTTCGCTCGAAAAACCTCGAAAGACTGGTAGTATTCCTTCGGTTTTTCTTGCTCAGAACATCCAAATCTCATCGTTCATGCGGGCGCTAAACTTTGCATCTTGAATTGCGTTGGGTATATAGTCTCCGCGATCTCAAGCGCGGAGACTATAGACAATTTTCGCAATGTTTTTTTTCTTAAAATTTATGGCGTTTCTAAGCAGCTTCAGAGTAAATTGGCTCAACATGCTTGTGTTTTTTTAATGCTCTCCAAAGCTCCCAATTTTGTTGTAAGCCTAACCAAAATTCAGCTTCCTATTAAAGGCATCCCCCAATGCCAAAGCAGAATCGGCTGTAATGCCTCTTTTACCATGAACAATTTCATTCAATTTAGCATATGTCCATCCAAGGTGTGAAGCAAATGCCTTTTGCGTAATTTCGAGAGGTTCAAGAAAGTCTTTTAACAATATTTCGCCCGGATGTGTTGGCTCTCTATTTGTCGGTAACATAATTTTAGGTCTCCTTAACGATAATCAACGATATCAAGATCATATGCGCTACCTTCCTCCCATTTGAAGATGATTCGCCATTGCTTATTTATGCGAACACTCCAAAAATCGGACAAATCACCTGTCAATTTTTCACAGCACAGAGATAAAAAATAACCCGCCAGTTTGAGGATACGTAGAAGCATAGCCTCAGCGGGTTTTAGTATGTTAATTCTAGCAAATTGACGGTCTATCAATCAAGAAACATGTTGACTAAATGTGTCGGGTTATAAATAAATTAAATAATATTCCTCTCAAGAATTTTTTTTATTGTTTCTTGAATATCTTCATCTAAAGCAGTAGCTTCTAATTTTAATTTTTCGTATATTGCAATTTCTTCGCCTTGCCATATGAGATCAGTTCGTCTAATTTGTTTCATGGCAATATGGTTGTATGATTCTGGGAATGCCCAATAACATGACAAACAAATATTACGATCTTTTTGATTGTTCCAATTTTCACATTGTTCACAAGACCACGATTTAGCTCTATTTGCCGATCCAGATAAGAGCATATAGTCATCTAAATTTAGTTCACCAGCATTATTGCCATCAACCTCATAAGGCACTCGATGATCAATTTGTAAATCTTTTTCATTTAGCGGCTCGTTATAAATAAAACATTTAGAGCCATATTTTGCAATTAATCCAGCTTTTATCTTTTTTGATAAAGCGGTTCTTCCAGATGCTTTCTTCAGGATTTCAGATTTAAATTCGCCAAACCTATAAGCAGCAATTTTTCTACCATCGGCACCTGCTGCTCCAAATGTTTCAATTGGAATTCCTAATTCTCTTACATCACGAACTGCTCGAGGTGGGTGATTGTAACCATATGTATTTTTTAGTTCTTCAGTCGTTATATATCCGTGCTTTAGGGTCTGTTGACAATTGGTTCTTTGAAGCGAAAAAAGAGAGAATCGAGGAAAAATTGGTTCTTGTTTGAGGCGAATAGCAAGCTATTTAACGAAA
>JABEVJ010000055.1 GCA_013043985.1 Legionellales bacterium
GTTTTTTGCTAAAATCGCTATTTCATACCTCCGCAAGCCTTTAGCTGCAAGGCTTACAGCCTTATGCCTTTTTTACGCAGGAATGTGGTTAGTACCCTTCTTTAAGCATTTTTTCATATACGGTATTCAAAATAATCCCGTTATAGGCAATGATACAGTTTGCAACAAGTCTTACTGCATGTGCACTGACTCGATTATTAACAATTTTCTTTCCCTTAAATACCCCACGATAAACCTTCCTAATGAGACCTTGCAATTGGTGATAAGCCTCTGTCCGATTTCTTGCTGCACGTATGGCCTTCCTAAGTGCCATGTTATCTATTAAATTTAATACATGCGTGCTTTTTAATATTTTATTGTACTCAAAAAGTGCTTTTTTTAGTCTTCCGTAGCGAGCCGAAGAATTTATTTTTTTAACAATGATGCTCTGAGTATTCTCCTGCAAAAGCAAGGAGAGTAAAACTCGTAATATCCCTCTTTCTTCCGCTTTAATCAGATTTTTATCAATAACCCCGTTAGGATGAATAATTCCAGGGTAATTATCAATTGATTTAACCGAAAACAAGTCATTTGTTGCTTCTTTAACATTTTTTATACTGGGAACATATTCAACATCTATTGAATCCAGTATAACAAAATTGAGCTGATTTAAAGAATGGTTGTCACCCGTGACCATGTTAATATCAATGTCGGTCTTATTGCCAAAGATGACATCGTAAAGACAGTGTCCTTCATACTCATTAGGCCCAATATTCTTAGCGTTTACAGCAACAAAATTTGCAATTAATGTGTACACAGAAATCCCAGGCTCTTTGCCAAGAAATTTTTTTGAATATCTTGACTGAATGGTACTTTCACTCGTGGGAAGCTTTTGTCCGTCAGCATCGGCTAATAATTGTAAATCCATTAAATTCCATTGTTTAAAAATAGGTAATGAATGAAGTAGATTGCTTGCTATATCATTAGCTGGGCATAAGGTATCCACTCGAATAAAATCCTCATGAGTTGATCGCAAAAGATGATGACTAAGATCTGACATTTCGGCCATTTTTTCCTCACCAATGCCAAAGGCGTCGGACAGAAGGCATGCATTAACTACCAATGGAACAGGATTTCGTTTTTTATGATAGCGCGTTTTCATGTGGGTAAATGCACGCCACATATCAACATGATTACCAATATGCATGGTGATGTCAGGGATTTCTACTTGTGTGAGGGTTTTAAAAAAAGCATCATCCAGCTTATCTAGGCTATCGTAACCTAAACTCCATTCTTGTTCACCCATTTTAGTTTCCTTTATAATAAATCCAGGATTTTCGCCAAGACTTATGCGCTTAGTTATCCTATCCCACGTGTTATCCAAGGTATTCAGCACTTCATCTAAATGCTCACCGCAATAGATTGGAATATTGGGGTAACCAAACTCATTAGCTATTTTTTCCACATCGTCCACTAACGCATCATCAATTAAATCATGATCGATATCACAATAAGACACACTTTCATTACAACAAAGCAGGCCTTTCTCTAAGCGACGATACATTTTTTGATAGACGAAAAATTCAAACAAATGGGGATTTACCCGTTCATCAGTTGGATTTTCTTTCAAGTAAGGAGTCATTGTTTTGGATATGGCATCCACCAAATCTTTGGGCAACTTAAATGATGCGGGATTTTTTTCAGCGCCATAATGTTTTTTGAGTAAATCGATAAACTTCATGATATCGCTGTCTTTTTTATAAAATACGAGCGGAACTGCCAACATAATAGGTCGGAGATATAATGCAAATTGCCGTGATGATTCCAGGTAAAATGTCCATTTGGCTGCTTTTTTATCAAACACACTTCCTTCTAAAAATTGTGCCAGAGCAGGAAATTGTTTTTCTGGTAAAATATTATAAGCTTGGTGGTTTAGCTCATCATGGGTTAAATTCTGCTTACGATTTGGAAACCATTTTAAAAATCGAGCTAATTTTGGTAAATCAACTACCAAACCGGAACTATGCTCAGCCATTGCCTTGTCAGCGTATATTTTACCCTCATTCATTATGCCTCTGGTGTGATAGATAAAGCTGGTGATTAAGTGATCCATAATTTGTTGGTAGCGATGATAGACAAAACACAGAGCTTGCAGCCATTGTTGTGGCTTACTTAAGCGTCTGAGCCTGGAAGCTGCATACTGCTCTGCCAAATCAGCATAATAGCGAATAGAATTCTTGGATATTTTGAGGCTTGGAAGGAAGCCTTTTGCAAATTCATATAATTCGGCAAGTCCCAAGGCTTTATCTACCTCAGCTATAATAGCCTTATATTTAAAATTCTTTTGATCCGAGCGTATAAGGTTTAAGGGAGTAATGCCATCCTCTTTATTAATTAAAATGGACAGTTGTTCTTTATTTGATTCTGGAATAACTGAAATAAGTCCATCAAGCCGGGCATCTTCCATTGAATAGGCATCCGTGAACATATCCTGTATGGTGCGATATGAAGGTAAAACAATCTGTTGATTACTAAAATAGCTTAATAATTGTCGTAGGGCATCGTGTCCTTTAGGATAAAGCTTGATTAGTTCACCTAAATGAAACTGAATTTGGGGCTCATGGATTGGCTGCCAATCTTTAAACCCGAACAACGTAAGAATATCAACTTTTTGTTTTTGGTAAGTTTTGAAATCGATTTGACCCGTGAGTCCTGATAGACTTTCCTCAAAATATTTGCCTAAAATAAATTGTGAATCATTATCTTGATCCAGATTAAATTTATAAAATTGTTGCTTGGCCTTAAAATACCCAAGCAATCGAATAAAATAAACCTGCGCCTTCACTGTGCGGTATTTTTTAACGGTGAGCATTTCCTCATCCGTTAATGAAAAATACAACGCTCGTTCAACTTTATTAAATGCAGGGATAGCATAAATAGCTTCAATTTCTTGATCAGATAACAGGTTTATTCGACTAGGGCTATACATAAATTACTCAGATACCTATTAAAGACCTGTTGGATTGGGAAGTTTAAATTGATTTTTAGTTTTTTATATCGGTATTTTTAGTACCTTGTTATATTTATGATGGTGCCACACCACAGAATCAATTTAAGTTATCATTGCTCAAGCTAATATAACGATAAAAACTGGCTTTGGAAATTTTTAGTGTGCGGCAAATATCGCTAATACTCATTCCATGGTTTTTGTGCATACTCTTGGCCATAATCACTTTAGGATCGGTGGATGACAGTTTTTTTCGCCCACCCTTTCGACCGCGTGCACGGGCTGCTACCAATCCAGCGCAGGTACGCTCTTGGATAAGACGACGTTCAAACTGCGCCAGTGAAGAGAAAATATTAAAAATAAACTCGCCCGATGCGGTTGTAGTATCGATCACTCCATCACAGAGTGAGCGAAAACCAATTCCTTTTTCGCCTAACTCTTCAATAAGGTTCACCAAATGAGACATAGAACGACCCAGTCTATCCAACCGCCAAACTAACAAGGTGTCACCCACTACAAGGTGTGATAAGCATTTCTCAAGTCCTGGCCGTTGGGATTTGACACCTGAAATTTTATCGATAAAAATAAGGCTTGATGAACAGCCAGCGTCACGAAGTGCATTCACTTGAAGTTGTACATCCTGATCTTGAGTGCTGACTCTGGCATAACCGACCAATTTTGCCATGATTTTCTCCACTTGTTCAAAAGCATCGAGTTCATGATACTTTGTTTATTAAGATGAGGGTCGGCCGGGATTCTGACGAAAAGGACCATTTCTTGTTTTTTTGCAACTCATCGCTATGTAAAAACCCCTTATCGAGCTTTCTGGAAGAAAAGTCCGTAAATGGCGGTAACGTATCGAAAGCCTACAATGTGACGTGTCTTTCCCTCATTCTGTCGAAAAAAATCCCGAGGACATGCGCGATAAAGCATATTAATTATATGTTAACAAGCTTCCAGGCTCTAGATTTATAGCTAAAGTTTCTTCATTTTTTAAATCAATCGTTTTAATATATGACTTTTCGCTTTTAAAAAAACAACAAAATCGAGAAAATAGCGGAGTTGCATTGGTCTGTTCTAGCTTAATTTTTTTTGTATGATAATTTATCATTTCAATAAGTTTTTGATTATAATAATCAAAATTATTTAACCCAACTGGAATAGAAAACAAAAGAACCAACATGACAATATCATTAAAATTAAGTTGGGTATCTAAACCAGCATCATTTAAAATAGTATTAATTGCCTCAAATGAAGAAATAAGAGTTATTGAGTAAGCAACTTTTGAAGTTGCATTAATAAAAAATACCGCTTTTTTTATTACACTTCCATTAATCTCATTATTATCTTGATTACCTTGATTTGATTCAATTTTATTTTTAATATCATTAAACATGACGCGTTGATAGCTAACATAAGCCCCATGTGCACTAAAAGCCACACCAGAAAGTATAGAACTGGTTATATTAATAAAATATTTTTGTGGTAAAAATTTATATGCAAAAAATGAAATACCTAACGATCGTATAA
>JABEVJ010000056.1 GCA_013043985.1 Legionellales bacterium
AACCAGCAATAGTTATTCATATTGTGCAGTTTTAATCGTTTCATAGGGCGGAAAAGAGCAAGTCAAAAACCCTAAATATGAAACGCTTCGGGTATATACTCCTCGCAATTGGATTTGCGGCTAGGCGCGGTTGATTCGAGCCGCCGGAGTGTACTGCCTGTACATGAGGACGGTGAGAGGTCAACCGCAACAACGCCGCAGATTCAATTTCGAGGAGTATAGTTATGAAACCCTGTTTTACCCAAGTACGCGATCGCCAGCCTATTGATATTCATGTGCTAACAAAAAGTAATTATGCTGCGTGGTTAGCTGAGCAAAATGAACATGATCAAAACTGGCTTGCTGCCACAGGGTTTTCGGTTGATAACCCTAAAGCAGCCTTGATGCCTGAAGAGACAGGTAAATTGCTTAAAGTTATTTATGTTGTTGAACATATGGATAGTTTATGGCAATTGGCAGGATTATCAGCTCAACTACCTCCCGGGGTTTTTGAGCTGAAAGGTCTAACAAAAAAGCAGTATGAGTTGGCGGCATGTGCTTGGGGTTTGGCTGTGTATAAATTTACACGATATAAAGCAACTAAGAATACAGCCAGTGCCATCCTTTTTTTACCATTAGAATTAGATGTAGCAGCGATTGACCGAGAGCTCGATGCGACGTATCTCGTGCGCGACTTGATCAATACGCCTGCGGAACATATGGGGCCAGCAGATTTAGCCCTGGCAGCGGACAAGATATCATTACAGTTTGGCGCAACGATTAAGCATATCAAGGGTGATGACTTGATCAAAGAAGGATTTCCCGCGATTCATGCGGTTGGCCGAGGCAGTAAGAAAGCACCTCAGCTGATTGATATGGTGTGGGGTAATCCTGAACACCCCAAAATAACCCTGGTTGGAAAAGGGGTGTGTTTTGATTCAGGCGGTCTTGATTTGAAAAGTGCCAGTAATATGCGTTTGATGAAAAAAGACATGGGTGGGGCGGCGCACGTTCTTGGGTTGGCTTATTGGATAATGAGCAGTCAGCTTCCGATTCGTTTGCGAGTCATTATCGGTGCGGCTGAAAATATGATTTCCGGCGATGCTTATCGCCCGGGTGATGTTGTTAGTACACGCAAAGGGTTGACGGTAGAAATTGGCAATACGGATGCGGAAGGGCGCGTTGTTCTTTCGGATTGCTTGGCCTTAGCCTGTGAAGACAACCCTGAAGTCATCATTGACTTTGCAACACTGACTGGAGCAGGGAAGGTCGGTTTGGGACCTGATGTGCCTAGTTTATTTTCTAATTGTGATGAGTTTGCAAAAGAGCTGGAGCGATTATCTTTGCACAGAGATGATCCGCTTTGGCACATGCCGTTGTACAAACCTTACAGGGATTATATTGATAGCAGTATTGCTGATTTAAGCAATGACTCTTCTTCACCGTTCGCGGGGGCGATTACGGCTGCTTTGTTTTTGAATGAATTTGTTAACCCAGAAATTACCTGGGCACATTTGGATATCATGGCATGGAATGTCAAAGCTCGCCCAGGTCGTCCGGAAGGTGGTGAGGCGATGGGGTTGAGAACTGCTTATGAATATATACTCAGCATGACTATAATTTGACCTTTGTTGCGATAATTTTACCCAAAATGGGTGACAGGCTTATATTTTTATGTTAATATAAGTATAAGTTTATATTAGAGCCAAGTATGGAATAGTTTTACTAAAGTGATTTATATTTAAGTGAGGTCAATTATGCAAGTATTACCTAAAACGTTAGATGAATTATATGCTGGTGAGCATATTGAAAGTCTTTTTCCGGGTGGATTTATTAATTTTGGTTATTATGATGGAATAGATATTAGCTCTATTGATTGGGAAGCCAGGATACGAAGCCAGGAAAATCTGTATAATCAAATTATTTCACAAATCGATCTACGCGCAGATGACTCAGTTTTAGAAGTTGGAATCGGTTATGGTGGCGGGCCTGCATGGGTCGCCAGAAATAATCCCTTATCGAAAATCGTGGGAATCGATATATTCGAAAAACACATTAAAGCAGCGCAACGAAATTTTCAGCATGAACTGGAAACTTATCCTTATTTGAGCTATCAACAGGCTGTGGCAGAGAACATACCATTTGCCGATAATACATTTAACAAAATTTATACGATTGAAGCCTTCCAGCATTTTGTTGATCAAAAAAAATTCATTGGAGAGGCTTTTCGTACTCTGAAGCCAGGCGGTAAATTGGGAATATCGAGCTTTTTTTTAAACAAGCCTCAAAGCTTGGCGCAAGCAGCAGAACTACTTCCAAAAATTGCACTTGTTCCTAGAGAAACAGAGCATCAAAAAGATGATAAGCACGAATCACTCATTACGGTTGGACAGTTGGTGGAAGAATTAGAGGCTGCCGATTTTTATGATATTTGTGTAAAAAATATTGGTAGTCATGTCTGGTTAGGGTATGATAAATGGGTTGCTAAGACATTGGTTCCCTGGAATCATGGTTGGTTAAAAGCCTATGAGCAAGGTTTGCTGGACTATTATATCATCACCGTTATCAAAAAATAAAAATACCTGTAAGGCTTCATATTTAAGGAGTTATGATGCAGGTACTTTCTGTCCTCGGGAGACTATACCCATTGTACTTCACGAGGACGAAAAATAGCGACGTCATCACTCCCGGAATCTTTATTGCGGTGAGTATAGTCGGATTTGTAAGATATATAAACTCAAATACTACAGGGTAATTTTGTCAGTATGGATGAAATATTAAAACACCAACAAGAGACGATTGAGCAACAACGAGCAGAAATTTTTTTGTTGAAAAGAATTCTTGATGATATACCGGGCAGTGTTTATTGGAAAAATAAACATGGTATTTACCTCGGTCGTAATCTTTATTCTGCTAAACAAATGGAAGTTGCTAAGCTTGAAATTGACCCGCTTCAAGACGATGTTATAGGAAAAACTGACTACGATTTATTTTCAGCGGATATTGCTGATGAACTTCGAAAAAATGATTTAGAAGTGATGAGTACTGGCAAAGAAATGGTAAAAGAAGAAGTTTTCACTTTGCCGAATGGCGAAACTTTAATCTTATTATCAACCAAAAAGCCTTTAAGAAATCAAGCTGGCGAGCTTATTGGTGTAGTTGGTAATACAGTTGATATCACTCAGTTAAAACGAGCAGAAGAGCGTGAAAGAGAAGCGTTTTTGCAGGCTGCTGAAGAACGCTCTAAAGCGGATGCTGAGGTTGTTTTACGACAGGCTGTCATGGTTTTTGCTGGCAGTATTGCACACGATTTACGAGTGCCGTTGACATCAATTATGCTTACAACTGATTTGGTTAATAATAAATTGATCAAACTCATCAATTATTGTCAGGAGCAGTTTGCTCTTTATCATAATATATCAAATAATATCGAAATAGATTTAGAGCACATTCAGCATTTTCCCTCAAAAATAAAAAAAATAATCGTAGAAATGAATGAGTTTATTAGCGTTACTCTTAAATCTATTGGAAAATTAGTGACTAACTCATTGAATAAAGAGGATTTTGTCCTCTGTGAGGCAGAAGCTATTTTGATGAATGTTCTTGCGCAATATCCTTTTCATCAAGATGAACGTAAGTTGATTCAGATTGGTGAAATCAATAATTTTTCGTTTTTGGGCTGTCCAATCCTTTTTTGTCGAATTCTTTTTAATATTTTCAATAATGCATTGCAACAAATTACCGCGAATAAAGGTGGAGAAATCTATATCAGTATGGAGAATATAGACGAATATAATGTTTTAAAAATCAAAGATACTGCTGGCGGTGTTCCACCAGAAATAATCGAACATTTATTTGACGGATATCACAGTAATAAAAAAGGAGGTACTGGAGTTGGTTTAGCTTTTTGTAAGTTGACGATGCAAAGTTTTGGCGGGGATATCAGTTGCCATTCAGTCTTTGGTGAGTATATTGAATTTGTATTAACCTTTCCCACGGTGTCAGCAAATGAAGTTGAACAAATTGATTCATTAAGAGCCTAAGAAGACGCTACGTACTATACCCATCGCACTTCAAGATGCGATGGGTATATAGTCGCTGTCGCATAATATGGTAAAAATTCGCACTGATCTGTAGCCCTCAATAAGTATGCAAACAATAATGATTATTTCATCGTACTCTACGGATAAAATGAACTTGAACAAACGCTTGTATTTGCAGGCGGATTGAGGGCTACACATCTTTTGAGCTCATTACGCGACAGCGACTATATCTACCCGTGCCTAGTTCGTCCTAAACCGTGTTGGAGAAGAAACTACTGGAGAGGAGGAAGAAGGGGAGCCTGTAGCCATATGAGCGATACGCCCTGTCCGAGTGCGAGGCGAGGAGCTCGGAGTGCGAGGTGAAGAGCTCGGAGTGCGAGGCGAAGAACTCGGAGTGCGAGGCGAAGAGCTCGGAGTGCGAGGCGAGGAGCTCGGAGTGCGAGGCGAAGAGCTCGGAGTGCGAGGCGAAGAGATATAAGTTTCGGCTGAGAAGCACGGATTTTGAGGAGAGGGGGGCGGAGTATGAACTAAGCTGATTTCAATTTGGCTAGGCTCAAAAAACTGCATGGTACGTCTCGTCAGTTTCCTCTGCATCATATCAGGAATATAGCTCTGACTCTTCTCAAAAAAGAGAAAGGGAGTATTATTATATGTTCCTAACGTGATTGGAAAAGCGGCATTATTGCTTGCTTGCTGGAGACTCTGAGCCGTTTCTTCATCACTTTTTAGAAAGCAAATAGGCTCCTCTATTTGCATATAGTCTTCGAGAGTAATTTGATCCTTTTCATTCTCTATGAGCATATTATAACGTGTTTCAGAGTCAGGTCCCTCTTGCTTTTCAATGATATCAGTGAGGAGGATATCTATTATAGGGTCGTCATTAGGAAAAGGATCATTGAGTAAATTTGAGTACTTCATCACCTTACAAGGATTTTCATCTAAGGCATGAGAACCCGTAACAGAGCTGTTGTTATCGCTCTCATTGAGAGATAAAAGTTCAGCTATTTTTCTTTTCTTTATAGGCTGAAAAGTGGTTGTTGAGGCAGAAGATGTTTGATGCTGGGTAAAAGATGGTTTTGATGGTGTTGTTATGTTGCTGTAAGCTTGTAAATCACACATGTTTAAATGTTGTGAATCCGGGTTTCTAATGCCTTTGCCAAAAGTTGTGGTACTATTGAAATCTTTATTCGATCTTATTTTTGCAACGCCACTTTCTGCAATACAGGATGATTTTATTTTTGCTGAAAAGAAAGTCGTGTGATCGGTGATTTTTGAAAAAAACTGCGGAATTGGTTTCAGTCCCCAAGCCACAGCTACGTCGTTGCCAATTGTGCTTGAAATATTCGGATCCTTCCATAGATACGAGTGATCCATTTTTTCTTTTTCTTTTGAAAAAACTTGCTTATGGGTTGTCACGCCAGCTTGATTTAATTGACTATAATAATCTTCTGCATCACTTCTGAATCGGTCAAATTGGGAGACATAAATCAATGTTTGTGGTAGTCCACGTAAGTTATCCAACTTTTCGAAGGAAGGGGAAAGAGACGGATCTTCTCTTTGCGAGCGATCAGGAACATAATTATTTAAAAACCAATTGACATAAGATTCTGATATGACCTCATCCTGTTCTTCTTCCTTGCAAAATGTGTCTGAATTTCGCAATAAATTAGTTAAAGGGCTAATCAAAATTTGCATCGAAAAAGATATCTTATTAGCTAATGCCTGAATTGCTATACAAGCAGCAATGTTTCCTCCTGAGCTATATCCAGCCAGCGCTATTTTTGTTTTATCAATATTAAACCGCTCAGCATGATCCAAAAGCCAACTAAACGCGCGATAGGTGTAACTGATGGGTTTGTGAGCCTGGTGCTCGGGTGCTAAAGGAGGAGCAATAAGAATAACCTGACTTTTTGATTTTTCGGCAAGGCGACTGCAGATCATATCAGAATAAAGTGTTTCGCTTGCAATAAATGCATTGCCTGGAATATAAAAAATCGTAGGGCAAAGATGTGTTTCTTGCAAAGGAAAATATCTGCGAGTAAGAATGCTAACAGTTTTATCGAAGAAGATATGCGTATCCGAATGAGTCACCCCTTCTAATGCGTTAGCGGGGGGTTTCATATCAGCTATCATTTTTCGATAATCACTTAAGCTGGAGCGTTGCCCATTTTGTCTTTTACCCATATGATTCTCTATTTAATAAATTACGATGATAAAAATTGATTTGCAATTGTTAACAGAACCTACACTCAACACACATAAATTTTTGGTTTTCTAACTTGCTATTTTACGCCAGAAGATATGAATAACTATTGCTTGATACACTTTCCATTTTTAGTATAAAAAATACCCAAAAAAGTGCATTTATAGCGCACAAACTATGTTTTTGTTCTTTTTTTGTCAAATCTGCCTAAAAAATATTAAAGAGTACATTGTTTCTGTTAAAATATCTTATTAACCGTTGAATATTGAAGGCTAAATTATAGCAGAAATTGAATCAAAATACAAACCTAATCGGCTTTTAGAAATTCAGTTTGTTTGGAAACAGCAAAACAAACTCAATGTAGTCCCCTTCGACAGAATGTGCGGTAATGCTGCCTCCAAAGCTCTCCATCGTTAACTTACAGAAGGCCAGACCAACACCCGTTCCTGTGTCTCGGGAGGTTTTGAAGCCCTCAAAAAGATGCTCTAGTACACCTGGTGAGACACCTCCAGCTGTATCCTTGACCCGTAAAATATTCCAATCCTTGCCAGTTTCTGTTGTAATAAAAATTTCGCCTCTGTTGTGTTTAGCAATTTGATAGAATGCATTACCCAAAAGATTAAATAAAATGCGATAAAATAACACTGGTATACCCAAAAACAAAAACTCCTTGATTTCATTAATGTGAATAAGTGATTTTTCGTTTTCCTTAAAAGGATAACGTATTACAACTTGATTCAAACAACTCTCAATACTGCACGATGTAAAATCTTCCCGACCCAAGGTACCCGTTACTAAGCGTTGCATAGATTTAAGTGTGACATCAATGAAATCATTCATGTCATAAATAATTTTTTTTATTGTGCGCATCGATGAGTTGGATCTTTCTATGTAGTTGGCAATATCTTTTCGTAGTTCTTTCTCATCCAGGATATCTCTTTCACATTTAGCGGCTAATATGGCTTGTGATTTTCCCATTAAGTCAATGCGCAGCAGAGCCGATGCCAATGGGGTACGTAAATCATGGGCAATGCTGCTTGCAAGAACGGTTACTGCACGCCTTAACGTTTCTTCAGCTTCTATGTTAGCTTTTGCATGAGCCAAGGCCTGAATTGCTTCTTTTTCGCGCATTTCCATTTCTTTTCGCTCGGTGATATCTGTATAAATACCCAGAACACCTAAAACTTCACCTTTTTTGCTTAGCAAAGGAACTTTATTGGTCAGTAACGTAATGTGCCGACCTCTCACTGTTTGAGATTCTTCAAGATTGATTTTTGCTGTTTTTGATTCCATTACTGCTTTATCATCGGCGCGGTAAGCGTCACTTTCTTCTTTTGTCCATGCCAGATCATAGTCGGTTAGACCGATAACCTGTTCTGCCGATTGAAAGCCCAAAGACTCATAAAATGCTTTGTTACATCCTAAATAGACACTCTCTCTATTTTTCCAAAAAACATGTGAGGGTAATTGTTCCAATAATTCCAGGAGAAAATCACGTTCGACCCAGTAACGCTTTTCGTCTGCAATTTCTGTTTCGAGCTGAGCCATTTTTTTTAAGTCGGTCACATCATTATAAATACCCAAAACACCAATTACCTCTCCAGTTTGGTTTGTCAGCGGAACCTTACTAGTCAATAAATGAAGCTGTTTACCATCGGGAAAGGTTTGAACTTCCTGGATATTCAGCTTGGGTTGTTTTGAACTCATGACCTCTATATCATCATTTCTAAACCCTTCACTCTCTTTAGGTGTCATTGGTAAGTCATAGTCGGTTAGACCAATAATTTGTTCAGCTGCAGTAAAACCAAAGGACTCATAAAATGCCTTATTGCATCCTAAAAAAACGCTCTCTTTGTTTTTCCAAAAAATACGGGAGGGAAGCAGATTTAATAGTTGAACAAAAAAATCTTGTTGTAACCAGTGTTCTTCCTGTGTTTTCAAGATAATTCCTTTAGGGTATACATCTTTAAATTTATGCTCCGTAGTTTGTCATGGGTATCACCCCAAGCTTGATATCATATTAACCTATGCTCATGTTTCTAGTGAGCCTTTATTTAACTATAAAATAGCTTGTAGACAAATTTGTCTCAAGTAAAGAAGCAGCATCAATAGTTTCCTTCGAAGAGTTGTTTTCAGAAAAAAAGCCAAAAAACAAACTGTCCTCAAACTTCTGCCGTTTACATATATTATCAGCATTCTCAGCTTGCTTCCGCTTTATTTTTGGCCTCATCAAAAAATTTTGATTATCGTCAGCAATAGTATTAACACTATCATTCGGAGTATTTGTTTTCTCAGGAGTACTTTGCCCCCAAAGAGACAAAGAAGAATAATATTCAGAGATTTTATCTGTTTTATAACCGGAGGGAAAGAGGCTGTCATGATCGGCATTACTATTATCGTTTACATGCGCCAGACAACTAGGAATAATCATCTTAATGCCCTCATCTATTATCCCTTGAATTCCAATCTCATATAAAATTTCTGCGATCTCAGAATCGCTATCTATTATAGTTTGCCCGTTACTCATATTGTTTGCGTTTTCCAAAATCATGGCTGATTCGGCATGGTTTTCTGATAGCTTTTGTCGATTTATATCACAAGTATTGATAAATTTTGAACTTGGTCTAGTCATGATTTCAGTCTGGGCGATATCTAATACACCACCCTGAGCATAGCTGTAATTACCTGAGCGTAAGATGTTTTTATTTTCTATATGAGCCGCCACTTCACGTGCAACTTTAAAAATATCATTAATTTTACCGGGGAAAACATAGATTATGCCATTTCTTGCAAAAGTCACTGTACTACGGAACTCGCTATCGGATCGTATTTTGGCCAAACTGGCAGCTTTCCATCCGATATATTTAAATCGTTTAGTAAAACCAGGCCAAAAACGCTCAGCTTCTTTTTCAAACTGGGTTCGCAGTGTTTGATCAGGATTTTCCAGCCGTTCTTCCTCTGTACCAATAATGTCATCATCGGTTAGTTTATTACAATAGTCCTGGGCTTCTTCTGGGGTACGACAGGTCTTTCTGATGGTATGAGAGCCATGATATAGCATATATTTAGGAACTGCATTTTCAATAGTCCCCATACGACCCACATAGGGCATCAGGCAAGGGTTACAACCATCCATGACAATATCTGAATGTGGTTTAGCGTTGGTAGGTTCTAAATCTTCGTAAAGAAGAATGACTGTAGATTGATAGCTTGTTTCCATATTAAAAGGGAGCGGATCTACTTTGGGGGGTAAAAATGCTTTAAAACTAGTGGCATTGACGACATGATCAAAAATTTTTTCCTGATCTCCCATCTTTACTTTTACTTGTCCATTCTCGAGAGGCTCAATATTTGTTACCGCGGTATTGAGCTGGGGTGTAACCCCCAGTTTTGAAAATTTTTCAGTAAAGTACTCGCGTAATTTAGGACCGCCAGCAATACTGTGCTCTTCGAGTTGCTTGACACAATGCACGCCAGTATAACCATGATCAGCAAGGTTGACGTTTTCACTTTCCGGGTATTCGCGATTAAAAACATCTTCAAAATCTTTCAAAGAAATTTTTGCTGGTTGGCCTAAGGCATCTACCCCTGCGTTCAAAGCATAAGTGGAGTATTCGTGCTCCACAATCAGCTCAGGATAGGTTTCAACAAACTCATCATAACCCTCTCGACATGCCTGACGGGTTGCGATAGATCGTGGGTAATGGGGGCCTTTATGTAACCTTACACCATAACTACCCGATAACTCGGCAAACAGTTCATCATTTTGGTCATACAGTAAAACCTCGTAATCTGCTTTGGCAAGCTCAAGTGCGGTGTGGCAGCCGTACCACCCGCCACCTATAATAGCAATGGTTTTTTTTTGGTTTGCTATAGCAGGAAGATCCATGCTTGTGATTTTGAAACGAATATCCTGCATCTCTGATTTCATAGAATTAAACTCCAAAGCTCAAATAACATTGCTTTTTCAACTCACAGAAAAGCGTTTTATCATCATATACCCAAGATACTTCAGAATGCTAAGTTTATGACGCGGTTATTTTATGTCAGGTAATATTATAAAAACGAGCAATAGTTACTCATATTGTGAAGTTTTTATAATATTACTCTGGCG
>JABEVJ010000057.1 GCA_013043985.1 Legionellales bacterium
AAGCTTCAGTGCTAAAACCTTAATTACGTGATAGTAGCTAACCTATTAAAATTTAACGTTTTTTTCTCAATTTATGTGTCGATACCTCAGGGTATATACTCATTGTCAACTGTTAAATTTGAAACCAATTAAGGAGTGCTATTATGCCTAATAATAATAATGAAGAATCAAACAATGAATACACACTTGATCTGACGTCTTCTCTGAATGACGTGCAAATTGATGACTTCTTCGGTTCAATACTGGGAGTAACGGCAAATATTGATGCTAACCCGATGGAAATAGCGTCCTCCATGCACATGGGGCATACTATTAATAACAATCCAGGCGAATTGGATTTCGAGATGGATATTAATGATATATGCAATATAACGAAATAGGCGGTTTTTCTTTTGCTAATAATAACCAAGGTTCTAGTACGACGTTTTCTCCAGTGACATCCCATACTGATAATCGCCAAGCTGAAAACGCGAAGAATATTGAACAAATAAAAGGCTGGACTTTGCAAAAATAGGGAGGCTTTATGACCACATCTGCCCTCTCTTGACCCAATCATCATAGCGGGTTAGAATCTCGTCCCTAATCGACCCAGGAGTTTTATTCAAAATGGCTGTTCAGAAAAGTAAAAAATCTCGCTCACGTCGCGGTATGCGTCGTGCACACGATGCATTAACAGGCCCAACACTGTCTGTTGACTCAACAACAGGAGAAGTTCACCGTAGACATCATGTCACTGCCCAAGGTTATTACCGAGGCAAAAAAGTTGTAGAAAGAAAAAGCAGTGATGTAGATTCAGAGTAGTAAGCGTCTTGGCAAGCATTAGACCTCTTTCGAAACTCGCTGCTATGCGTCAAAAGCAAGGCGCATTGGAGCGTAGAACCGGAGCATACACGCCAATATGTGAGGATTCGAGCATGAGAGCAACGCAGCTTTTGGCCTCAGCAGTAGAGTTTCGAAAGAGGTTTCTTATCTTAATCAGCGCATTATTATTGAGCCAGCTAACTAATCAGGTAAATTTACCTCAATAGATGTCTTGCAGATGCGAGTTATGCGAGAGGTCTATTGGGTAAGACATCCGTTTTACTGAACTCAAATACGCGTAACCCAGCTGTTAAAATAACAAGTAGCGAAAAAACGGGTGCAAGCCAATTAAAAGAATGTGGCCAGATCATCATCACCATAAAAAAAATAAATGCTTCAGGACGTTCCATTAAACCAGGGCTGTAATGAAAACTTTTTTCAGAGGTATTTTGGCTGAAAACCCCAACAACTAAAAAGCTGGTAATGCAAATAAGCACGCTGCCCAACATAAACATGGCCGCCCATGCGCGGTGGTTTGGATCAAGAGAAAATAAGCCAAGAATAACGAAAAACTCAACGAAGCGATCGCAAACAATATCGTATACCGCGCCCTGATTGGATATTTGGTGGCTTAATCTTGCAACTGCACCGTCGAGGGTATCGCAATAACCGGATAAAAGCAGCAAGATTACGGCAAGAATTGGGAGATTGATCAAAAGAACCAGAAAGACCAGAAAACCAAGTATTCCTGAGGCTAATGTGATTTGGGATGGGGATACGATACCAATCAATCGCTTAGCAATTGGAGCGACCAGGAGGCGATCGTAATAGGTGCGAATAACTGATTCAAGCATGTGAAGTTGTCCTCCAGAAATTTATACTCAACACAATAAACTTAAAAACCTTACGATCCAGCGAGTGCGTTTTGAAAACAAGAGGGGAGTATAGTATTCGCCTGCAACGCGCTTGCTGATTTCACTTAACGTAGGATACGGAACGATTATATCCGTCATGCAGCGGATTTTCTTTTTATTTTTTATCGCATCTATCCAGGGGAAAAGTAACTCGCCAGCATGTGGTCCCAAAATACTGACGCCCAATATAAGTCCTTTTTTATTGGTAATCAGTTTGATTTTACCCACGGTGTCACGCTCTGCCTGTGCTCTGTCATTATCAGCAAAATCGACGCAATAAAATTGAGCCTGCGGATCGTGTTTCAGCGCATCCGAGGATGAAAGTCCTACATGAGCCAACTCAGGATGCGTATAAGTTACCCAGGGTACCGCATTATAATTCGTTTTTGCATGCATTTTGAAAAGAACATTACGCAGAATAATCCCTGCATGATAAGAGGCAACGTGAGTAAACTGATAGGTGCCGATGACATCTCCGAGTGCATAAATACGAGGATTACTTGTGCGTAAACAACTATCAACCTGAATCCCTTTTGAGGAATATTTAACGGTTGCAGCATCCAGATTTAAATCATTTACATTCGCACAGCGGCCTGCCGCGATCAAAAGATGTGAGCCAATGATACTAAAGGGTTTGCCTTCTTTTTCAGCACAAATTTCAATTCCCTCTGGATGAGGTTTGCATTCGGCAATATTGATTTTTTCGTGTAATACCAGACCTTGATTCAATAGCGTTTCGCGCAATATCGCGACCAAATCCTGTTCATCCCGAGGCAGGACGTTAAAGGCTTCAAGCACAGTAACGTGTATTCCCAGCAGTAAAAAAGCCTGTGCTAATTCGCAGCCAATAGGACCGCCACCAATAATAATAAGATGTGAGGGATTGTCAGTTAAATTGAAGATGGTTTCATTGGTGTAGAAAGGAAGAATCTCTAAGCCTTTTATTGGCGGTGTGGAGGGTGATGAGCCAGTTGCAATCACAAAACGCTTTGCTTTAATCAGGGTATCGCCAGCTTTAAGCGTTTTGTCATCCTGAAAAACAGCATTAGCCTGAATAACGTTGATACCAAGTTTTTCAAAACGTTCAATAGAATCATGGACAGCTATTTTATCGATTACTTTGCGAACAGATGCCATGACTGACGATAATTTGATCTCTGGTTGTTGTGCAGTGATCCCAAATTCCTGTGCGTTCCTGATTTGGTGAGCAGTGTTAGCAGCGGCCAACAATGCTTTAGATGGAACACATCCGTAATTGAGACAATCACCACCCATTTTGCCTGACTCAATCAGCACAACCGATGCTCCCATCTGCACCGCGCCAGCAGCAACACTCAGTCCGCCTGCACCAGCCCCAATGACAGCAATATCAACTTTTAATATTTTTTCCACCAGCCTTTCCTTTGATTGCGCGGTAAACCACAGGTAACAGTGAGAGAGCAGCTAATGCCAGTAGAGGAACAAGAATTTTAGGCGCAAAAATAATCCCTAAATCAGGGGTTTTTCCACTATCAAATAAATAACCTAAGCCATTGCCCAATAGGACATAAACCAGTGAGCCTGGAATAATGCCAAGTGCTGTTGCCAAAATAAAATTGCGTGCGCGCACATTAAACAAAGCAGAAACAATATTGATTAGCCAAAAAGGAACAATGGGTATAAGACGCAAAGTCAATATATAGTTAAATTCATTTTTTCTAAATCCTTCTTCAAATGCCGCCATTTTTCCGACTGCTCGTTTAGCCAGCCATTCCCCAAATGAGGTTTTGACGGCGAGAAACAAAATGGTTGCGCCAATGGTTGCAGCGATGACAACATAAAGCGTACCCAGTAAAATACCAAATAAAAATCCACCCGTCAGCGTTAAAAAAGTCGCTCCTGGAACAGAAATAGCCACAACAGCAATATAAGCCAGCATGAATCCAAGAACTGTCAGTACATAATGCTCATCCGTCCAGATAACCAACTGATGGTGATAATGATTGAGCGATTCGAAAGACAAATAACGATACAGATGAAAATAAAAAAACAAAATCAACAGCAGTAACAACGTGCCAAGGGTAAGAAAACGGGTAAGCCAGCGCATCATTTTTTAAACAAATAGAGGAATTGACCATAGCCTTCTGCGGCCAGTTTATCTTCCGGGATAAATTTTAAAGCGGCAGAATCCATACAGTAGCGTAGATGTGTTGGCGGTGGACCATCGTTAAAAAGATCGCCAAGGTGAGAGTTTGCACATTTAGATATAACGTTATTGCGAACCAAGAAGTAAAATGAACGCTCTTTTTTGACAATAACCGCATCTGAAGTGATTGGCTTTGTGAAGCTCGGCCAACCTGTCCCTGCGTTAAATTTATCGGTAGAACTGAATAAAGGCTCACCGGAGACGATATCGACATAAATGCCAGGTTGCTCATTACTCCAGTAAGCATTTTTAAATGCAGGTTCAGTGTCATTTTTCTGTGTTACCGAATACTGAAGCGGCGTGAGTTGCTTCAGTGCCGCAACCTTGTCAAAGACAGGGCAGGTTGTATCGGCAAGTGACGCAGTACTAAAGCAGAGTAAACCAATCAATAGTTTTAAACTATTAGCCATTTTTGCCTCCCCATATTTTCGTTACACGAGCATCGCGCCCGCAACTCCATCGATAATAATGATATCGCACCGGATTTTTCTTGTAATAATCTTGATGATAAGTTTCAGCGGGGTAAAAAGTTGTCGATGGTGTAATTTCGGTGTATACCGCCGGAAACTGTTTTTTGATTTCGTCAAGAGAAGCGAGGGCTTGCTGTTTTTGTGTAGGAGTGAGATAAAAAATAGCACTTCGATATTGCGAGCCATGATCACAAAACTGGGAATCCTGTGTCGTGGGATCAATGTGATGCCAAAAATAATTGAGTACTTGAGGATAAGTGACTTTTTCATTATCAAACGTCACTTGTATCGATTCGACATAATGTGCGGTGCCTGCAGAAACAGTTTCATAAGTTGGGTTGGGAGACGTTCCTCCATCATAACCAACCGTTGTCTTGATGACCCCTGGTAGTTTGTCAAAATCAGATTGTGCGCACCAAAAACAACCCATACCAAAATCGGCGGTTTCAATAGCGGCATGGCCAGTGAGAGGAAGCAGAAAACAGATTAGCAATAATATCCGTTTGTACATAATTAACCTCCTGTAATCGTTTTATCTTGCAGAAAATAGCCAGTCAGAAACGAGCATTTTGGAGTTGTTTGGGTATACAGCCAACCATAGCACGCATCGTTGATATTTACAAACTACCTAGAGCGTGATTGCCCTGCCAAACCTCTTACTTAAATATTGACATAATCGCCACAGCAGGTTAGAATCTCGCCCCTAATCGACCCAGGAGTTTTATTTAAAATGGCTGTTCAGAAAAGTAAAAAATCTCGTTCGCGTCGCGGTATGCGCCGTGCGCACGATGCATTAACAGGGCCAACACTGTCTGTTGACTCAACAACAGGTGAAGTTCACCGCAGGCACCATGTTACTGCACAAGGTTATTACCGAGGCAAGAAAGTAATAGAAAAGCCCGCCAGTGATATGGATTCAGAAGAGTAAGCGTCTTGACAAACGTTGTAATAGCAATCGATGTAATGGGTGGCGACTATGGCCCATCTGTCACGATCCCTGCTGCCATTCAGATTGCTGCAGCATACGATGATCTCCATCTGATCTTAGTTGGCCAGCCAGAGCTTATCGATAAAACGCTCAAACAGCGTGGAATCAAGTCATTGCCACCTTCAATATCGGTTTATCCAGCTTCACAAGTGGTAGCAATGGATGAGTTCCCCTCACAAGCATTGAAAAACAAAAAAGATTCTTCAATGCGCGTTGCTTTGAATTTGGTAAAAACTGAACAAGCTAACGCATGTGTTAGTGCGGGAAATACAGGTGCTCTTATGGCAACCGCCCGTTTTGTTTTGAAGACACTTCCGGGAATTGAGCGGCCTGCACTGGTGACGGCGTTTCCCACTATGCAACCCGGACGGGTGGCACGTATGCTGGATTTGGGGGCAAATGTCGACTCTGCACCCGAACACTTGCTTCAGTTTGCAGTAATGGGCTCTGTGTTGGCATCAGCAGTAAGTGGTATTTCCTCCCCACGTGTAGGTTTGCTCAATGTGGGGCAAGAAGAAATTAAAGGTAATGAACAAGTAAAAGAAACTGCTCAATTACTTGTCAAACATACCGGTTTGAATTATATTGGCTATGTTGAAGGCAATGATCTTTACACAGGCAACGTTGATGTTGTTGTGTGCGATGGTTTTGTTGGAAATATTGCACTCAAGAGCAGTGAAGGAATCGCTGGTCTTATTCTGCATTATCTGAAACAAGGGTTTCATCAGAACTTATATACCAAATTGTTGGGTTTTCTTGCAAAACCTGTAATGAAAATGGTAAAGCAGCATGTTGACCCTGCGAATTATAACGGTGCATGTCTGATTGGTCTGCGAGGCATCGTTATTAAGAGCCATGGTGGCGCGACTATTCCTGCATTTGCAAATGCAATCAATGAGGCCGTATTACAGGCAAGACAAAATGTTCCTCATTTGGTTCATGAGCAGATTGCACAACTTTTGGCACAGGAATCAGTATGAAATATACACGTATTGTGGGTACAGGTTCTTATCTTCCCAAGCGGATTGTCACGAACGATGAGTTAAGCAAATCACTTGATACGACTCATGAATGGATTGTGGAGCGTAGCGGCATTTGTCAGCGCCACATCGCTAGTGCAGAAGAAACCACGTCTTATATGGCGGCCGAAGCGGCTAAAAAAGCGATTGAAGCGGCGGGTATTTCACCCAATGAAATTGATTTGATTTTAGTTGGTACCACAACGCCAGATATGGTGTTGCCAACGGCTTCAACACTGGTTCAACATCATCTAGGTCTTTATGGCATACCAGCATTTGATTTTGCAGCAGCTTGTGCTGGATTTATCTATGGTTTGAGCATTGCAGAACAATTTATTAAAGCAGGTACATACAAAACGATTTTGCTGGTTGGGGTTGAGACGATGTCCAGTGTACTGGACTGGACAGATCGATCTACCTGCGTATTGTTCGGCGATGGCGCGGGTGCTGTCATATTACAGGCATCAGACAAGCCTGGCATTATTTCTACTCATATTCACGCAGATGGTCGATATAAAGACGCATTATACGTTCCGACGGGTCTTCCTGGGCGCGTTGATCCTGCAATGTTGCCCTATGTTCACATGCAGGGAAAAGAAGTTTTTAAATTTGCAGTTAAAGTTTTGGGCGATGTCGTGGATGAAATTTTGGCTGCCAACAATATGACGCACAGTGATATTGATTGGTTGATTCCCCATCAAGCAAATATACGCATTATTCAAGCAACTGCAAAAAAGTTGGGCTTGGCAATGGAAAAAGTGATCTTGACTGTGCAGGATCATGGTAATACTTCCGCTGCTTCTGTCGGGCTCGCACTTGATAGAGGGGTACGTGATGGTCGTATTAAGCCAGGACAAGTTTTACTGCTTGAAGCAGTTGGCGGGAGTTTTGTTTGGGGAGCAAGTCTACTTGTATTTTAGGTAAGGATCGCGCCCAAAATAACTTCCTATTCTGGCGCGATCCTAAACAACTTCCGAGGAGTATAATGAATGGCATTCTCAAAATCACTTGCATTTGTTTTTCCAGGTCAAGGTTCTCAGCATCTTGGTATGTTGGCTGAGCTGTCTGCTTCTTATTCCATTGTCAGAGAAACGTTTCAACAAGCATCTGATGCTTTGGGATATGATGTTCTCAACTTGTCTCTTGAAGGCCCCGAAGAGTTACTTAACAAAACCGCGTATACCCAGCCTGCTTTATTGACTGCAGGGGTCGCTGTTTACCGTGTTTTAGAGTCATTGATGCCCATCCATCCCGCAATGATGGCTGGTCACAGTTTAGGAGAGTATACTGCTTTAGTCTGTGCTGGTAGCCTCGATTTTGTTGATGCAGTCAGATTGGTATCCGAGCGAGGGCAATTAATGCAATCGGCGGTTTTAGATGGTGTTGGGGCTATGGGAGCAATCATTGGCTTGGATAATGAGCAGGTAGCTTTGCTCTGTGATGAAGCAGCTCAAGGTGAGGTTGTCTCTCCTGCAAACATTAACGCGATTGGGCAGGTTGTTGTTTCGGGGCATCGACATGCTGTAGAGAGAACACTGGTTCTTGCAAAGGAAAGCGGCGCTAAAATTGCCAAACTGATTCCAGTTAGCGTTCCTTCTCATTGTGCTCTTATGAAACCAGCCGCAGAAAAATTCATAGCCAGCCTTACAAGAACAAAATTTCGTCCTCCAAATTGCCCGTTATATCACAATGTAGATGTGCAGATGCACAGCGACCCAGAAAAAATCAGACAAGTTTTGGCTGCGCAACTTTATCGTCCAGTGCAGTGGGTTGAAACAATTCAAGTATTCGCTCAAAAAGGGGTGCGTGTTATTTTTGAACTGGGGCCAAACAACGTATTAACGGGTTTGATTAAGCGGATTGACAAGCGCATTGATACTCTGGCGATCTATGATGAAAAAACCTTGCGCCAAGCATTATACTCCGCACAGTCACAATCTGAGGTTTTTGACATCTCATCTGCAAACCATCTTGACTCGTTATAAAATACTTGCATATGAATAACTATGCGCGTATTTTAAACAAGTCAACCTGGTTCACAGCTGGGCGTCAAAAACCTCAGATTGTGACTGTGCGGAGTATCACAAAGGAAGAAGAATATGAGCTTACTTGATGAAGTATTAACTGAAAAAACAGCTTTGGTAACGGGTGCAACGCGAGGAATTGGTAAAGCCATTGCTCTGCAATTAGGGAAGCTCGGTGCAACTGTTATTGGCACAGCAACAACAGAAAATGGTGCTGAAAGTATTACCGAATATCTTAAAAGTAATAATATTAAAGGTTCTGGCATTGTTTTGGATGTGACAGATGCCAAAATGGCTGAAGCTGCAATGGATCATATTGAACAGCATTATGGGATTGTTCAAATTTTGGTTAATAATGCAGGCATTACCCGTGATAATCTGATGTTACGTATGAAAGAGGAAGAGTGGCAATCGATTATTGACACTAATCTTACTGCAGTCTACCGCCTTTGCCGACTTGGCTTGAGGAATATGATGAAGGCTCGTTGGGGACGCATCATCAATATTGGCTCAGTTTCAGCTTATATTGGTAACCCAGGTCAGGCAAATTATGCGGCAGCAAAAGCAGGATTATCTGGTTTTAGTAAATCATTAGCCTCCGAAATAGCCAGCCGGAATATTACAGTAAATGTCGTTGCTCCCGGTTTTATTGATACTGATATGACTCGATCGATTCCAGAGGCGCAGCAAACCTTGCTGAATGAACGCATTCCAATGGGTCGGGTGGGGCGACCTGATGAAGTTGCTGCCGTAGTTTGTTTTCTTGCATTGCCAGCCGCCTCTTATATAACAGGCGAGACAATCCATGTGAATGGTGGTATGTATATGCATTAACATAGACTCTATACCCAAGATACTTCAAAATGCTAAGTTTATGACGCCGTTATTTTATGTCAGGTAATATTATAAAAACAAGCAATAGTTACTCATATTGTGAA
>JABEVJ010000058.1 GCA_013043985.1 Legionellales bacterium
TTGAGGCGAATAGCAAGCTATTTAACGAAAACAAGAACCAATTTTTACCGATTACACTCTTTTTGCAGCCAAAGAACCAATTGTCAACAGACCCTAATCGTGAGGAACACGAAATAAAGAAATAACTAAGCTTATGGAAATCCCTATCTTCAACATATAAATATATAACCTTTTAAGGGGAATTTTATGCCTGTTAATTTTGACACTGCTTATGCGCAAGTAAAAAATGAAATTAGTTTGTTGACCCAAGAATTAACTTTCTCAGAAAGCGTAAACCAACATGCGTTGGTCATTATGTCCAACTTAGGAATTATAAATACTCCAAATCAAACTCCTAAGCAAAAAATTAAATCTGCTGAGTCTAAAGCTGAATTTTTAAACGAAGCTAATTTTAAGTGGCTTATGCAAGCACTTACCGAATTGCAAACCTCAAAAAACGAAGATGAACTGAAGCTGTCTCTTACTTTGAAGACCGTACTTTCTACCTTTTTTCCAGAGAAATTTGTTGAAGCTCCCGTCAATAATGAGGCTGTTGATTTTGACGCTGCTTATCATAAAGTAAAAAATCTGATTTTGATGCTCAGCTCAGATATTTCGCTGTCAGATGTTGTTAAGCAACAAGCAGTGCTCATTTTATCTAATTTAGGATTGGGAAATGCTGAGAGTAAAGCAGAATTTTTAAAAGAAGATAATTTTAAATATCTTATGGAAGCACTTGATGCTCTAAAAGCATCAGAAGATGAAAATGATCAAAAATTATATAGTGCTTTAAATACCGTATTACAAACTTTTTTTCCAAATAAGTTTGCCAACAAAGTTTTAGTAAATGCTCCTGTATTACCAGCACCTGTTCCAGTTGCTAAGCAAAAAGCGCCCGTGGTACTTCAAGCTATGTTCTCGCCCAACAACAACAACAACAACAACAACAATAATGTTAATGTTAATGCCGATAATAGCTCACAATTTGGTCAGTTGAATTACAATGAAAAACGAAAGGCACTGATTCAATTACTTGCAAAACACCAGGACTCTCTCAACCAATATATGAAGATAGTTCACGCCAATATGAGCAGTAATGGTCCTGGCACTCCAGGTCTCAGATGTGCGCATAGTCTTCCTAAGAATTTGACTGATGCAATAAATGCCCTAGCTGCAAATCAAACTTTTTATGAGCCAACTGTGACAGAGCATGGGATATCTAATATACATTCACTGCCAAATGAGCCAATGAGTGCAATTTCAATATTAGCACGAGATATTCTTCGTGAATATTTCGCTACGTTACTGGAGTGTAATCTAGGTTTAAGCGAACACACAAACCCTGAGAAAAGAAATGCAAACAGCAGGAAATATTTACCCCTATATCGCGAACTGATTACATTTGGCTCAGAACTGTCTGATTTGTTTGGTAAAAGTTTAAAACCTTATGATGATAGAACGCCTCAGAACCCTCAAGGTTTTAAATCACTTTTTGAACATGATGCCAAATTCCAGCTTGCTGTGGGAGGTGGACCAGACGCTGAACTCGCTATTCGGTTTAATTCCAAAGCAGAACGCGATCAATTTTTAAATAAAATTGGCGTTCCTTTATCAGATCGGAAAGCATTACTGAACAAATACGGTGTAATGATACTTGATGGTGCTGGTAATGAGCAAAAAAGTATTTATATTCGACGAAATGGTGTAGATACTATTGAGCCAAA
Organism: Legionellales bacterium; assembly: GCA_013043985.1. Taxonomy (GTDB): domain Bacteria; phylum Pseudomonadota; class Gammaproteobacteria; order UBA1113; family UBA1113; genus JABEVJ01. Next base: position 1,704 of record JABEVJ010000058.1, read on the forward strand.
TGCGTGCGTCAATCGAATATTAGACAATTTGCAACTTGGTATCAAACATAATGTCGCCTATAATGCGAACAAAGAGCAGTGGGAATTACCTGCTAAATTAGTTAGATGGAATGCGTATGCAGAGAAGGCTTTCAATGGTGAGCTCGCTATTCGTTTTAGTTCAAATGAAGAACGTAACCTTTTCATGTCAAAAGTATTTTCCAGCACAGCCTCATGTCCATTTAAACGAGACAATGTAAGAATTTATAGTACAGGAATTGGTAGAGAAGATATTTCTATTTACATCAATCCTAAAGCAGGTTCTTCTTATGAGCTAGCTGGTGCTGCTGATCAAATCATTCAAGCTTTAGCAAATGCTAAACATGGAAATGACTATCTCATAAGCAACTCTATTAAGTTTAATGGTGATAATACTGTTGAACTTAAGCAAGCGGCTCCCGTGAGCCAAGCTGGTCCTGCTGTATTTTAGCAAGTGTAGTTCCCCTCTCCCTAACCCTCTCTCTCAAGGAGAGGGGACCACAGCCGCTCAATTGCTAGTGCCCCGTCAACTTTCAATCTTAGGGTAGGCGCAAGCGAGAGAGGCGAGGGAGTGTATATCAAATACATGACTGATGCCGAGCGAGCTTGCAACAAACCCTAAGATCGAAAGTTGACAGAGCACTAAGTTGACGATCTGACTCTAAACTCGCTATACTCCGCCCGTACCCTTTCCTACCCCCACCTCTCATCCATAAGTGAGTCACAATGACAAGCAAAACCGACATAAAAGCCCTCCTAGCAAGCTGGAAACAAGAAAAAGAATCGGCTTATCTCTACCTCGTCATCGCAGAAGAATCAAACAACACCAGTAAAAAAAACCTGTTTAATCAATTAGCTGAAGAAGCTGAGGAGCAGGCTGAGCTTTGGGCTGAGCAACTCAAAAAAGCAGGTCTTGCCGAAACCCCCGTTTTATCGCTCAGTTGGCGCACAAAAATTATCAAACGTTTGATTATTCGATTTGGCTCAGAACGAATCAGAACTATTTTATCCGCAGCAAAAGTACGCGGTATGTCAATTTACAACTTAGCCTCGATTGGTCATGCGATGCCTGAACATATCTCAGAGGTAGGTCGAAGCCATCAAAGCAGCGGTGCCAGCAATAATCTGCGTGCTTCGGTTTTTGGCGTCAATGATGGTCTTATCTCTAATACCAGCTTAATTCTTGGTATGACTGGCGGTCATGCTTCGCACAACACGATATTGCTTGCTGGTATTGCTGGTCTGCTTGCTGGGGCTTTCTCAATGGCGGCAGGCGAATTTATTTCGGTACGTACTCAGCGTGAAATGCTGGAGTATCAGATTGATCTTGAACGCAAGGAGCTTGAGTTATATCCAAACGAGGAAGCCGCTGAGCTTTCTCTAATTTATCAAGCACGCGGTTTAAGCAAAACAGATGCTGATAATTTTGCGTTGACCATCATTCAGGATTCTGAAAATGCCCTCAATACACTGGCTCGTGAAGAGCTTGGGCTGGATCCAGAAAAACTGGTTTCTCCTTGGGCAGCAGCTGGATTTTCTTTCATTTCTTTTTTTATTGGTGCTGCCATCCCGTTATTGCCATTTATGTTTGATTTTTCAGGCAGTGCCGTTTATATCGGAACCACCCTCAGTGGCATTTCGCTGTTCGTGATTGGACTTCTGTTGAGCTTGTTTACTGGCCGCAGTGCAATTAAAAATGGTCTTCGAATGTTGGGAATCGGCCTCATTGCAGGTGCGCTGACTTACTTAACTGGATATATAGTCGGTGTGGCGTAGTATGGAAATGACAACAAATGACGAAAAACGTTCGTTATTTGTTGCCAATTTTTCTTTACGCGGCAAGCGGTGATTTCAGTGACTTGCTTACGGATTAAACCTCAGTTCAATTGCAGGTTGCGGAGCTGGTAATATCGCTTGCAAATCACGGCAATATTGAGGAACTGACTTTGACCCAGGGGGTGCCATTTTATCCACTGATGCTCTAAGCTGCTCTTTCTGTGCCGGATTCAATGTATCGGCAAATTCCTGTAAAGAGGTGCCTTCAGGAAACTGCGGTACCAATCCCTCATTGACCAATGCCTTACCTAACTCAAAAAGCACCTGGTTTTTTGCTTCGGGAGTAGGGTAACTTCCGGTTGGACTCACATTAAAACCAAGATTTGTGTCATTTTCCTTCAAGCTTCGCTTAGCTGCCACAGCCATGACAGTATATACCTCGGGAATTAATGCTTCTGTTGCCATTCCGGTTGGTGTCATATAAATATCGTGCTGCTTTGCTTCCTCTTTTTCTTTCTGCGTTGTCACGGTGACTTTATGTTCACCTGCATTTTCAGCAAACTCAAGCTTCTTTATGGTTGATAAACCCTCACCCTCCAATTCTAGATTACACTCGATTATAAAGTCATTTCTTAAAGCTGCCTTCGTGTCTTTCCCATCGTCAATTGCTGGCGCTAAATCCCATAAATATTTTGAAACTTCCTTCAGTTCAGCACCAGGTGGTAATGCCCAATCTCGTGAGGAAGCACTTCCCTTTAGTGGCGGTATTAAAGGAGCGCCTTTTTTTTCGGATAGATCAATCGATTTATTTTCTTTCTTTGCAACAGAATTTTCTTTTTTCCCTTTTGGCTCCTCTTTTGTTTCCACTTTCTTTTTTGACCCGGGCAAGGCTTGAGCTCGCATTCCATTAAGCTTCTCCACCTGAGCATTATTACCCTCAAGCACACCCAACTCAAGTTGCCTTAACGCTGCCTTTTTCTCTGGAGTTGACATTGCATCTTGGAGCCGACCACCAATAAATCCAGCTTGCTCTTCCAGAGTTTTAGTTTCATCAACCAATAACATTGCAAGTGCAACATAAGGACCACAACTTACTCCATCGGGAGCACCATTTGCTGGACCCTTCTGTGGTATGTGTTGGGTAGGAAGTACCTTTGCTTGCAGGCCTCCTTTCTTTTCAATTGCGGCTACCATGGCTGCTTCGGCAATATTAATATATTCATTATAATCACTGGTTTCTGCCATTGAGTTATATGCAAGTATTTCTACGTTATTGCCGCTTCTTCTACACATAATAGGAATATAGTGATTACCTGTCGCAAGCGTGATGCAAAATGTACATGGATCAGGTGAAGGCTCCCTCAAAAGCACATCCATTTCTTCAGTAAATTTGTCCTTAAGGTTCTCTTCTCTAGCCTTTTGGCTCTCCTTTAAATCAGCGTTGAGTGTCTTATATTGTATTAAATCGTCATAATAACTGGAATTGGCGTCCTCAAACGGGTACAGCCCTTGATTAATGTATCTCGGCTAGACCAACAATTCCTGCTAAATTAATCCGCTCCCAAAATTGTTCAAAACGACCTGGCGTACAAA
>JABEVJ010000059.1 GCA_013043985.1 Legionellales bacterium
ATCGAGGAAAAATTGGTTCTTGTTTGAGGCGAATAGCAAGCTATTTAACGAAAACAAGAACCAATTTTTACCGATTACACTCTTTTTGCAGCTAAAGAATCAATTGTCAACAGACCCTAAGTAATGGGTATATAGATTTAGATACCCGGTTTAATTGAGGAACATTCTTATGAGTAAAAAACCAGATATTATTGAAACGCCTGCGCAATATGAGCGATGTGAAGCGCTTTTTCTTTCCTGTCTTAAAATGGGACACTTTGATATTCGAGAAACAAAAGCGACAGAAAACAATGAAGCCTATTACTCAATTTTGATACGCACTCCACAAAAAGGAGGGCAGCACGTAGAAATCATGTTACCTCAGTACTTTCTAGATGAGTATTATAATAAAAATCTTAGTACTGAAGAGGACAAAAAAGAGTTCCTCGAAACTCTGCCCAAGCAATACCAAGATTATTTTGTCAACTCTCTAGATGACGACAAAAATTTAAATAAACTAAAAGTTATCCGTGACGCAACCCAAAAAAATAATCTGGAAAGTTTGCAAAAGCGCAAGAATCAAGAAAGTATCCTTGACCCTAACAAATACCAGCAGGTCACTCCCAAAGAGATGGAAGGGCTCACACCTTTACTGATTTCTCAAATCAAGAATGGTAAATTAGATATTCGGCAAGTTACGCTTAGACCAAGAACTTTGCGACCAGGGTTTCTCGATCCAAAACCCTTTGATTTTGAACTGAAAAAGAAAGGCGTGATTCTCCTTCCTCCCAATAAGAATGTAACGAAGCCTCGTTATATCCTTGCTAGCGATTTGAAAAATTGGTACGACAAGTTACCACAGGTGCAAAAGGAAGAAATTAATCAAGATCCTTCTCTTAAAGAATATTTTGCATCATATGCAGCAAAAGATACCCTGTTTACAAGCTTGATAGGTATTCAACAACGGAACATCAAATCCTCAGGAACGTCTTTTAACCCAGTAAACTTCTCGTCACAACCAGGCCAAGGTTATCTGCAGTCTGCTGCAAGCGCGCAAGGTCTGTACACTGCTAGAGCACCTCTCACGATCAGTCCATCACTGGTAACACAACTTGCAGAAGACAGTGGTTGGACAGTAGCAAAGTCTGTTGAACCTAACACCTCAACAGGTGAGGCTTATCGAATTGTCAATGAAGGGCAAAATGCAGTCAAAGTGTATGACAAAAAAGTGGGTATTGATAACCCCACCACTCGACCTAAAGCGGCCATGGCAGCTCAAATTGCTGCAAAGGTTCCTGGCACAGAAGCAATTATTGTCAGTAATAACCGCAATGATTTACAATCCTTGATTAACGCTTTTGAAGCAGTGATCGCTGCAGACAAATTGCCGATTGTAGAATCAGTAGGCACCGCCCTTGGCATTCCTCCCCGAACACAAGATGAGGTTGTGTCAGGGCTCAGCGTGGAAGGAAGAAACAAACTGAGTGAATTAATTAACGCGGCACCTCAGAATGTTCGTGATAATTATTTTCGAACTACTCAGGCTAAGCCAATAGTTCCTACCGAACCGGAAAAACCAAGTAATCTTTCGTTGGGAAATAAATAAGTCTTTGATTTTGGAGGGATATAGGAATCAATGGCATTCGGTTAAGCAAATATAGAATAGCACTCGTCATTGCGAGGAAGCGCAGCGACGAAGCAATCCAGTAGAAAGAGCGTAAAATCAAGTAGTTGGCACTTATGAATACTCTGGATTGCTTCGTCGTAAACTCCTCGCAATGACGAGCGTTTCCACATATTCGTTGTCATTTTCACATTACGCGACAGCGATTATACCCCTCGCATCTCCCCACAAAATCGGTATATAATACCCTCTCACTAAAACACAAATCATTAATATTATGCACACACCAGATATCATGACATTTCAAGGCCTCATCCAAACCCTGCAGCAATATTGGTCAGAACAAGGCTGCGTCATTTTGCAACCATTGGATATGGAAATTGGCGCAGGTACGTTTCATACCGCCACCTTTTTGCGAGCCATCGGCCCTGAACCATGGCGAACCGCTTTTGTACAACCTTGTCGCCGCCCCAAAGATGGCCGATATGGAGGAAACCCCAATCGTGGACAGCATTATTATCAGTTTCAAGTGGTTTTAAAGCCCTCACCCGATAATATTGTTGATATTTATCTTGATTCTTTACGCCGTCTGGGTATTGATCCTCTCACGGATGATATTCGTCTCGTTGAAGATAATTGGGAATCACCTACCCTGGGCGCATGGGGCTTGGGTTGGGAAATTTGGCAAAATGGGATGGAAGTCACGCAATTTACCTATTTTCAACAAGTTGGCGGTCTCGATTGCAAGCCAGTGACAGGTGAAATGACCTACGGACTTGAGCGCATTGCCATGTATCTGCAGGGCGTGGAAAGTATGTACGACTTAGTGTGGACACGCGGGCCGCAAGGAACCGTTACTTATGGTGATATATTCTATCAAAATGAAGTGGAAATGTCGGCTTATAACTTTGAACATGCCGATGTTCCTGGTTTGTTTAAAGCCTTTGATCATTACGAACAGCAAACTCAAGCACTATTGGAACTTGGCTTGCCGTTACCAGCATATGAAATGGGTTTAAAAGCCTCGCATACCTTTAATTTACTGGATGCCAGGCACGCCATTTCAGTGACTGAACGTCAACGCTTTATTTTGCGAGTGCGTACCCTCACTTGTAAAATCGCTGAAAAATATTATGAATCCCGAGAAAAGTTAGGTTTTCCATTATCCAAAGTATACTCAAAACGCTTGGATTTTGGGCTAGGCGCAAGCGAGAGAGGTGAGGGAGTGTATGTAGAATACATGACCGATGCCGAGCGAGCTTGCAACAACGCCCAAAATTCAAGCGTGAAGAGTATAACATCCGAAGATTTCTTATTTGAGCTAGGCACCGAAGAGCTCCCGCCTAAATCCTTAAAAAAACTAGCAGAAAGCCTGGCAGAGCTGGTCGAGCAAGCATTAGATCAATCAGGTTTGGGGTTTAGCCATATTAGATTATTTGCAACCCCTCGCCGTTTAGCCTTGAAAATTACTGATCTCGCTGCAAAGCAAAACGATCGTCTTGTTGAAAAACGAGGCCCTGCTTTAGCTGCTGCCTTTGATGAAAATGGTAAGCCAACACGTGCTTGTGAAGGGTTTTTGCGTTCTGCCAATGCACAGGCTAATGAGCTTGTTCAGCGGGATAATTATGTTTGGATCAGTAAAAATGAAAACGGCAAGACCGTTGGCGAGCTTATGCCAGTCATTATTGCTGACGCGATCGCAAAACTTCCCATTCCTAAAAAAATGCGTTGGGGAAGCTCGACTGCCGAGTTTGTGAGACCCGTGCATTGGGTCGTATTATTATTCGGTAAAGAAGTGATTCCCGCTACTTTGCTTGATCATGTGGCCGGACGACATACCTTTGGCCATCGTTTTCATCACCCTGAGGCAATTCAACTGAACCATGCCGATGAATATGAAGCCGCGCTTGAAGCTGCTTATGTGATCCCTGATTTTGAAAAAAGACGGCAGCAAATCCGCTCCGAGCTCGCTGCATTGGCACAAAAAAAACAAGCTCATGCCTTGATTCGTGACAACTTACTGGATGAGGTGACAGCCATCGTGGAATGGCCTGTACCTCTTCTTTGCAATTTTGATGAACGTTTTCTCGCTGTGCCAAAAGAAGCGTTAATTTCAGCAATGGAAGGTCATCAAAAATGTTTTGCCCTGCTTGATCATCACGATAAGTTAAAACCGCATTTTATCACCATCAGCAATATTGAAAGTCATGATCCCTCTCGAGTGATTCAAGGTAATCAACGCGTGATGCACGCGCGTCTGTCTGATGCTGAGTTTTTTTATAAAACCGATTTGAAATTACCGTTAACTCATTATGCTGAACAATTGAAAACCGTTATTTTTCAAACCAAGCTCGGTACCATTTATGATAAAACTCAACGCATTCTGAAGTTAGCGCAATTTATTGCGAAAGAAGCAGCCCTGAGTTCTGATGAGTGTGACGCAATTGAAAAGGCAGCCAAGCTTTGCAAAGCAGATTTAATGACTGGTTTGGTTGGTGAATTTCCCGAGCTGCAAGGCATTGCAGGTTATTATTATGCGCAGGCTGCCAATGAATCAAACGATGTTGCTGTTGCGATTAAAGAGCACTATTTACCCCGTTTTGCCGGAGATGAGTTACCAAGTACCCTGACAGGACAGATTGTTGCATTAGCCGATCGCATTGATACCCTCGTAGGCATTTTTGGTATTAATCAAGCCCCAACGGGTGAGAAAGATCCTTTTGGCTTACGAAGAGCAACTTTAGGGGTACTGCGTATTTTAGTTGAGAAAGAGTTACCGCTGAATGTTAAAGTGTTAATTAACCAAGCTTATGAAAATTATAAAACCTGCTTATCGATTTCTGATGATATCAAACAAAATATACATGATTTTATTTTGAACCGTTTTCGTGCCTGGTATGCTGAGGCAGGGCTCCGGCTTGATATATTCAATGCGGTTACTGCTCAACATGCTGATATTCCCCTCGAAATTCACCGTCGCATTGAAGCAGTCAAACATTTTATCACCCTGCCTGAAAGCACGTCCTTAATTGCTGCAAATAAACGTGTCTCTCGTCTCCTTGAAAAAGAAACAACTCGTTCTGAGAACAGACTAATTGAAGAAGAAAAGCTCGTTGAGAAGGCTGAAAAAGTGCTTTGGAAAGCATATCAGATAATGCGAGAAAAAACTCAAGAGGCGAAACAACGAAATGATTACACCAGCATTCTAATGGCCTCAGCAGCATTACGTGAGCCTATTGACCAATTTTTTGATGAAGTCATGGTGATGGTGGATGACCCAGCAATCAGATTCAATCGACTGACATTGCTACAAATTCTGCGCGACTGGTTTTTATTCGTTGCTGATATCTCGTGTTTACAGGGTTAATTAGTAATGAAGCTCATCATTCTCGATCGCGATGGCGTCATCAATTTTGACTCGCCAGACTACATTAAATCACCTGACGAATGGATCCCCATCCCTGGCAGTTTAGAGGCAATTGTCAAATTAAATCAAGCAGGTTACACCGTGACGGTTGCTACCAATCAATCAGGCGTTGGACGAGGTTTATATAGTCCATCCGTTCTTGCGGCCATTCACCAAAAATTACAACTTCAACTAGCTGCATTGGGTGGCAAAATCGATTTTTTTGCTGTTTGTCCTCACTCTCCCGATGAGAATTGTCGTTGCCGAAAACCGCTTCCAGGATTACTATTACAAATCAGCGAACATTACCACTGCAGTTTGGCAAACATCCCTGTCGTTGGTGATAGTTACCGTGATATTGAGGCCGCGTTGGCTGTGAATGCAAAACCTATTCTTGTTTTAACTGGAAATGGCATAAAAACTCAATCTCAACTCACTTCTCAACAAGCAATCAATGTTTATCCTGATTTGCAAGAAGCCGTTATCAGCTTACTAGGTAATACCTTTTTACCTATAATAGTCGCTATCGCGTAATGTGGGCTACACATCTTTTGAGTTCATTACGTGACAGCGACAATCTCCTCTCCATTCTTTATCCGTATTGAAATTGCGCCAACAGCCCCTAAAACATCCAAAAATATTTTGTTAAGATTCCTGTGATACCATGTCCATTAACTATACACATTTGCATCTTATATGCTTGAGAAAATCATGGGAATAAAAGAACAAAAAATTGATGATATTATCACTCCAAAAGAGATAACTATTGCCGAACCTCAATACATCTTAGTTAAGACTGAATTAGCTGAGCTCATTAACGATCCCCAAGAATTTGAAACTATTAATGAATTACTAAAAAAATATCATTTGAGATCAATCTATCCTCAAAAAGTTCAAATCACGCCATTGCACAAAGCACTTTTAAATAAAGAGGCTTCACTCACTGAAATTCGACAATATGTGCGAAATGGAGGGGATATTGTCCAAGAGATGGGCAATATCAACAATATCGAACTTGCTGAGACGATGGGTTACCATACAATTGGATTATACTTACAGTATCATATTAAATATGCCAATTTACAGAAAAGATTAATTCCTCCTGAACAAGAAAACTTTAGCTCTGACTATGATTTTTACGTCGCATTCAGTGACTTTTATGAGTGGATGAGTAAAAATCTAGAAGAATCAGAAGAATGTGCTGTTATTCGATTCTGCGCCATGCGATCCAGTTATAATGCTCCAGATGCGTATCTTGAATCACGATTGCTGGCTTTTGAAAAACTTGATCGTTTAGCCACACAATTACTGGATTACATTACCAAAGAAAAAGACAAATCGAAAGAACAACAAATTAATTTATGCATAAAAAAAGCCTGTGAACTATTTATTGACTCCGCAGCAGTGTCCGATATTTCCTTGAATGCCGGATTGGATTATTTGATGCAAGAGACTAAAAAATGGAATCGAGACATTTTTTCACGCAATAAAAAAGAGAATAAAATTGCAAGTCGAGTTGACCATGCCCAAAAACCCAATCCAGTTCCTGTTGAGGGCTTGTCAATGCGGGACAAAAAACCGTTAAAGCAAAAGAGATTATCTTCGCATGATAATAACTCAAAAGTGAGTTTCAAGCTTTTGGATGAAATACCCGTCAACAAAAAAGCAAAAATAATGACTATTAATCCGGGTTTGAAAAATCTTATAAAAGATAAAGGAAAATTAAAGCAACTTAAAAAATTACTGGAAGAGAAAGAGCATGAGTATCCTAAAGTTGTGTTAATCCGACCATGGCAGAAAGAACTGTTAAAAAAAGAGGCTTCTCTTGAAAAGATTCGAACATTTATTGAAAAAGGTGGGGACATTTCACAACCCATGTGTGGCATCAACAATATTGATCTAGCTAACCTTATGGGGCACAAAATCATTGCATTGTTTTTACAATATTATTCTATTTATGCTCAAGAAAATATTAAGTTAAATAATGTTAATTGTCAAATAAAGGCATCAGATGCAATATATGAAAATGCATCATCATCACATTCAGAACTTGACGATCTAGAGTTTGAGAATTTCATGCAAAAAAGAGAAAAAACAGATCAACACGAGCTTTCTCAGCTAAGACTCGAGGCAATGTATTCAAGTTATACATGCTCAAGTACGTTTCTTGCGGCTCGGTTGCTTGCTTTTGAAAAACTGGAAAGTTTGGTTGAGCCGTTATTGAAGTTCAATAGTGAACGAAAAGGCATACTATCACCCTATCTGATTGAGGCCTATAAGTTATTTATTCAATCTGCAAATAATAACGACATTTCATTAAATGCTGGAAGTGAGAGTCTGCGGTTCGCCATTTTGCTCGCAAAGACCGAGCCTACAATTAATGCGCCTATCAAACCCAAAAAAAATCTTTTCGGATTTTTCTCGTTGAATAATACAATCTTTACTAAAAATCATAAGATCAATGCACAGAACGGCTCCAAACAAAAGGAAAAATCTACCGATAATATCACCATTATCGAGCAAGAAGAACAAAAACCGTGTAATATTATTAATATATAGTCGCTGTCGCGTAATGCGGAGTAGTGGCAAATATTAGACAACGAAGGCGTCATTGCGAGGAAGCACAGCGACGAAGCAATCCAGTGAAAATATAGTAAAATCATTAAATTACTTTCTGGATTGCTTCGTCGTAAACTCCTCGCAATGACGAGCGTTTTCACATATTTGTTGTCATGTCCGCATTACGCGACAGCGACTATACCCGAAGCGTTTCATATTTAGGGGTTTATGGCGCCGCTATTTTTCGTCATATGAAACGATTAAAACCAGCAATAGTTATTCATATTGTGCAGTTTTAATCGTTTCATAGGGCGGAAAAGAGCAAGTCAAA
>JABEVJ010000060.1 GCA_013043985.1 Legionellales bacterium
AGCTTGCTATTCGCCTCAAACAAGAACCAATTTTTCCTCGATTCTCTCTTTTTTCGCTTCTAAAGAACCAATTGTCAACAGACCCTAGTTATAAAGAGAAAATTTAATTGAAATTGACTATTATCAATGTTGCAAATAAAATGCCGGATTGGGTAGCAGAGGCTTGCATCGAGTATTTAAAGCGAATTAATCATGGTAAATATACCTGTAAAATGATTGAGATTAAGCTCCCTAAAACTAAATTATCATCTGTTGACGAAAATAAAGAACTTGAAGCAAAAAAAATGAGAGCCCAAATTCCAGATGGCAGCTTTGTGATTGTCCTGGATGAAAAAGGTGCGAGTTTAAGTAGCGCAAAATTCGCACAGAAACTGGAAAAAATTGCGCTTAATCATTCCAACATTACTTTTATAATTGGTGGCGCCGACGGCATTCATTCAAGTCTTAAACAAAAAGCTGATCTGGAACTTCAATTATCTGCACTGACATTTCCTCATGCGTTGGTGCGCGTCATCATTTTGGAGCAGTTATATCGCGCTATCACTATTTTAGAAAATCATCCCTATCATCGAGAATAATAAAAAGCTGTAAAATTAACGTAAGGTGAGTAAAGAACTGATCAAGCAACACAAAGTGGTTGTGGAACATTTAAAATAGACTCGTCAGACACCTCAGCAGCAATCGGTTTTTTAAAAAAGATACCTTCAAATGAGGATTGCATTGATTTAAGCTCTGATGGTTCATATATCAAACGGTTTGCATTGTCTTTTTTTGCGGTATTGATAACATTGGTAAACCGCATAGCATACTTGGTTGATGCCATATTCAGTTTATTATGGATGCTTAATTTAATGAACTTCTCATAATGTGCAGGATTTATTAAATCTAACTTAACCGGAATATCCTGCTCTAACAAAGATTGCGGCTGACTGCTCTGCTCTAAAGGCAAAAAACCACTATGCCTATTATAATCTTGGCGAATAGGTACGATAGGCTCCGTTCGTTCTAGTTTTTTAAAAAAAGTATTTTGCAAATAGGCACTCAAATTCGGTAACTCATCTCGAGCTTCAGTCAATAAGTATGAATGTAACATATGAGGATTATGAAAGTTATACTTATGATGGCCATCACTCCAGTCGAGAATGAAAGCCCAAACGGGAAAAACAGGATCAAGCGCAATAGTATAGAATGCATTATACAAATCACTAACACTCATATTGTCAGGTAAACGAATTTCTCCTGACTCAATTGCACTTAAAATAACATACCATTGTAAACGATGAGTCTGATTTCCATGTGTAAGAAAAGAACTGTTTATAATAATTTCTTTAAACGATAAGTTAGGATAATTTTTCCGAAATAATTTAATTACCTCATCATCGATGCGGCTCATAAAATAGGCAATAGGCTCAAAAAATTTTTCACCTGCCTCATTAAGCAAAGGTACATTCAACCCAGATTTTTGCTCTTTTTCTAATAAAAATTCATCAAGCAATCGATGATTATGCTGTCGTGGTGTATTGATAAACGACTCTGCATCAGGATAGCTATAACCAAAGCGTTCAATAACACCTGGTTTTTTTACAGATGCAGGTGATTCAATAATATTTTGTCGCTTTTTGATTTTCTCATCAAGTGGTTTTAAATAGTCATTAAATTTTAGCTTATCATCGAGCAATTGGTAAATAGCCAGTAAGGTTTCACCCCATATAGCATACTGCTCATCAAATTGCTCTTGATTATTATCTTCACTTTCAAATAGCGCAAATTCTTTTTGTGATACACAAGTGACATTATTCAAAATCCGGTTTATTTGCTCTGGCGTAAAAAAATAAAGCTGCAAATTACGCTTTAAATCTTCTTTGCTTACCGGTAAAGTGATATTTTGAAAAAACTGCAGCCAATTTTCTTCTGGCAAGGCTTTTAACAAAAGAGCAATCTGCTCAAAATGCTGAAATTCAAAACGACGAACATTAAAATAATGTGATTCTCTATATTTTATGGGATTTTTATCAAAGAGAATAATCAATCGATATCGGTCTTCAGGTGGAAGCAAATTCATGATGAGAAATAATTTACTATCATTATGCGCAATTGAAAATAAAAAATCAGACTCACCAGAATTCAGTGCTCTTTTATTTTCTGCGTAAGTTCCCCGATTTGTTGCATCTAAATGATCAGAATATTGTTCAATCACGTCGATTCTGTCGCTTTCATCGAGCAAACACAATTGATTATAAAAATACTCAAATTTGTCATCACAGTAAAGTTGCTCAAGGGTATTTTTAATATTTGTTATTATTTTTTCATTTTTCATTATTTTTTTATTTGTTATTATTAACCATTTTTTATAAATTATAAATGAGCATAGCGCGCGCCTATGTACCCTGAGGTATCGACACATAATTTGTCGCTGTCGTGTAATGTGAAAATGATAGCAAATATGGAAAAACGCTCGTCATTGCGAGGAGTTTACGACGAAGCAATCCAGTAAAATGAATATATTGGCACTTATGA
>JABEVJ010000061.1 GCA_013043985.1 Legionellales bacterium
TAGGCTTCAGTGCTAAAACCTTAATTACGTGATAGCAGCTAACCTATTAAAATTTAACGTTTTTTTCTCAATTTATGTGTCGATACCTCAGGGTATATAGTCTCCGCGTTTGAGATCGAGCGCTAAAACTATTTATATTAGAAACTCGCGATCTCAAACGCGGAGGCTATATACGTGACCTCAGCAGGATTGCTCTGGTTACCGTGAACAAATCCTGAGAGGCGACACAAATTAACTAGGTAAAAATCTTAGGTTCCCGCAGCTTTGCCGTTTTGAGAAGATTGGGCATTTTCTCCGCTGTTCCAGTTACCTATTTCACTATCACCCGCTTTGCCTGTTGGTCCGTATGAAAAAATATCAACCTCTCCATGAACACCAGGATTAAGATATTGATATGGCTTGTTCCAAGGGTCGATTGGTAATGTTTGTAGATAACCACCAGTTTTCCAGCTTTGAGGTGCTGGATCAGAATCAGGTTTTTTTACTAAAGCGGCTAAACCTTGATCGGTGGTAGGATAAAAACCATTGTCCAGTTTGTATAAATCAAGAGCCCCTTGAATAGCCATCACGTCTTGTTGCGCTTTAACAATTTTTGCTTGATCAGGACGACTCATAATTTTTGGCACTACCATTGCGGCAAGAATGCCTAAAATAACAACAACGACCATAACTTCAATCAGAGTAAATCCTCTTGATTTGGACTGTTTTGTTGACGGTTGATAAGGTAATTTGACTTTTGTTTTTGATTGCATTTTTTTCTCCAAGTTAGTGTCGTGTCAAAATTTGACGAGGCACTAAATATACTCTAACCCATTTGATTTAATGAAAATACCGGTAATAAAACCGCCATGACGATAAATAATACCACAGAACCCATCCCTAATATCAACATCGGTTCAAATAATGTGAGCACAGTATCAATTAAACGTTCTACATCTTTTTCCTGATTATTGGCAGCACGCTCTAACATGGCTTCTAATTGGCCACTCGCCTCGCCGCTGGCAATCAAGTGCAAACTCATTGCCGGAAAATAGGTAGTTAGTTTAAGTGCTTGATGAATGGGAATGCCTTCTCTAACTCGTAAGGTGGCGGTATTAAGCGCCTCATAGATGGGTAAGCTGGTAGCGAGATCAGCACCAATTTTCATCGCCTCTAGAACGGGAACACCCGCAGCTAATAAAATACCAAATGTTCGTGAAAAACGAGCTGTATTAATGGCTTTGATGGTTTTACCAAGCAGAGGAATTTTGAGTAAAACAAGATGAAATCGGCGTTTAATATCCACATTTTTTTTTATAAAACGACGAAACCAAATGGCAAAACCAAGGCTTCCAATTATAATGGCGGGTCCTATAAATTTCATGCCATGACTGATAACCAGTAAAATTTGAGTAGCCAAAGGCAGTACTTGCGAGCTTGTTTGAAACACTGCCACCATCTTGGGCACAACGAAAATCATTAAAAATATCACAATAATGACTGAAACACTGGTCATCAGGGCAGGATATATCAGAGCTTGTTGAATTTTTTGACGCATTTCCTGCTGTCTCTCAGTATAATCAGCAAGCCTAACTAAGACAGTATCCAATCGGCCCGTTTGTTCGCCCGCAGCAATCGTTGCGCGATAGAGCGCTGGAAAGACTCGAGGAAAGTCAGCCATGCCTGAGGCAAGGGAGTTTCCCTCTAACACTTTACCTCGAACTGACAATAAAATGCTTTTTACCTTTGGTTTTTCTGCTTGCTCACCTACGCCCTGTAAGACTTCTTCTAAAGGAATACCTGCTGCAAGTAAGGTAGCAAGCTGTCTGGTGGCAAGAGCAAGTTCTTTTACGGTTAAACTGGGGCCGCGAAATAAAAAACGATTTTCTGATTTTCCCTGGTTTTTGCTATTTTCGGCAAATATCTCCACATCAAGAGGAATATATCCCTGGTCACGCAATTGTTGGCGTGCAAGCCGCAAAGAATCAGCTTCAATGGTTCCACGAGTTTGTACGCCTTTATTATCCAATGCTGTGTAGGAATAGGTTGTCACAATTTACCTCTGAATACACGCCAACGTAGTATGATAACTACCCTTAAGGAGTCAAGGATGTTATTGCGCGGAAATTTGCTGTACCCCTTCAAGCGGTCAACAAAAATAATTGGATATTCAACAATGTTTGCCTCCTGTTGATGCAGCCCCCAAAGCAAATGAATTTTATACGCATATTCTTTAGATAATAACTGTGTTAGATCAATTTTTTTCAAACAACTTGTCCGAGTTATCCGAAATCCACTGGTAAAATCGGTATACTTGGTTGTTAAGAACAAACGCGCAACCCAATTGCCAGCTATCGAAAGCCCTTTTCGATACCAATTCCAGTTATCGGGTAAACCGCCATCTTTAAGGTAACGGCTGGCCAACACGACATCATACCCCTCGTTCAGTAATGCCAGCATAGGTGCCAAATAGTGTGGTTGATGCGAGCCATCGGCATCATATTCTATTACCACATCTGCTTTTAGTTCGGTCATGGCATATTGCATTGCTTGAATATAAGCGCTCCCCAAACCTGATTTTTCAGCCTCGGTCTGTAAATAAAGATTACTGTAATGCTGTTGTAACTGTTTGATAATATTTACCGTATTGTCACGCGAGTGACTGTCAAATACTAGGATACTAATATCAAACCCATTAATTTTAGCAATATTTTCCTGCAATGCCTGTATGGTCACTGCAATCATCGCTTCTTCATCATAGGTCGGTATAATAATGATAAGTTTTTCAGCTTTTTTCATATTAAAGGACTCAGCCGCTCGATAACCATTTTCTTAAGAATTAACTGGCCATGTCCTGAATACCATACCAATACCTGGTTGGTTTTGATTCCCTTGGATGGAATCGTAAATTCTACTGAAACCATGCCATTTTTTGCAGCGGGTAGCAGTCCATCATAAACGATAAGATCTTTTTGAACGGGTTTCAGTGGATAGATAGTTTTTGCAATATACCATCGTCCAATGGGTTCATTATCTTGTTTGTTTTCAGCAGAATAATAAATTGTTACTCTATACTTGCCCGGTGTGTATGATGCAGTATTGAATTCTCCAAAGTGCTCACCTGTAGCTCGATTATAGAGGACGTAACCAGCTTGATCAGGGGGTTGTGCGATACGCTCCGAGCCTTGTTTCTTTCCAATGTCACCAAATAAATCTGAAGCATACCAGCTTATTTCTTTGATTTTTCCCTTTGCAAACAGAGTGATGTCAATTATAGGCTGGATAAAATCATTTAATCTTGTATCAGGATAAACCCATATTTCAGTGTTGGTGTTGGCACAAGAAAACCGTTTATAGCCTGTTGGATAAAAAGCTTTAGCAACGTTATAAAATAGCGTATTTACTCTTATGAATGGCGTCTGCCAGATAGTGATTGGAGGTGCGAAACCAAAGGGTGAAACAATGATAAAGTTGTAGTTGATATGATAATGTTGTGGATGAAGATACAGTCCAATATTAGCCATCCAGAAGCTGGGGGAAAACTGGATAAACGAAATATATGTTTTCTTAGATAACTGCATAGCAATCCCCCGTCCATAGCTATTATTCAAAGCAAAGCCTGAATTCAGTTTTACTCCAGATTGCTCGATTTGTTTAAGGCAGGTAACCAGCTGTGGAACATCACGCTCACTCTCTAAACCTGCTGCAAAGCCCAAAGGAGGTACTGTCAGCTCAATGGTTTTAGGCAATAAGTGTAAGTCTGTTAATAAAGTTATCCCAGAACCAATTAGAAGGGCAAGCATGAGACACTTTAAAAAGAAGGTGCTTTTGAGGACAAAGGCCTGTATACGATCCAGGTTAATAATCGTCATGAGCATGACTAATGCTATTGGAAACATTAAATACCGATAGCCCCATACATCCATGTTACCGCCTGAAACGATAATCGCACTGAGGTTGATGGGTATGAGTAGTGCAAGAAAAGCGGCTGCAAAAGCAAAGCTACTCGCATGAATCGGTGGAAACAGAACATTAACAAACCATTTTCTGGATTGGGGAACAAATCGAAGTTGCCTAAAAAATAAAAAACTTAAATGAACCAATCCTAGTATTATGAGCGAGGTAAATAGAAAAATAAGTAAATTAAAGGGAAAGAATAAATTACATATACTGTTTTCAAAAATATTCAGTGCATTGATAAAGGCATCTGGTGTCAATGGGATGCGCTGAGCAAGAGGATTATTAAAAGTAATGAGACTATTCAAAACGGCTGCCATGGGATAGCTTACAGCCACGGAAACAATACTCCATAAAAACCTTGTTCTATAGGTATGCAGTACGGGGTAAAAACACGCTGCAATAGTAAGACTACTCAAAAGAACCAAGGCAGTAGCATAAAAACTAACTAAAAAAAGCGGATCGTCAACGATTCCAATTGCGCATAAAATACATAATAAAATCAATGTCGCTCTTTTTCCTATCTCCAGATAAGATATCAATAAGCCTAAAGAAAGAAGAGTACATAAAAAAGAAGACACATGTGTGTTTGAATAATTATAATAAATCTCCATATGGGAGTTAGATGCAACCAAAGAAGTAAAAGCAACTGACAAAAGCAAAACGATTTTAGCTTCGCTGGAAATCATGGGGCGTATCTTCGTCGCCAGCCATAATCCACTTAATCCTACGAGTATCGCCTGAATCATCGTGACAAAAAATAAGCATGCAGTAGGGGTTTTAAACAGCCAGTAGGCAATAAAGTAAAGAAAGAGATCTGGGAAATAATCCGGATCCGCATTTAAACGCCAATCAGACCAATGGCCGCCATATCGAAATAAATCATCAAATAAATCTTGATAAATGAGAGTGTCACTTGTTAATGCCACTTTAAAATAAAGTAGCGCCGTACAAAGTAAAATAAGTATCCATGCACAACATGTCATGAATAGCTGGCTATTACTGCTGTTTTTGTTTTGTGTAGGAAACGGAAATTTAGTCAATTTGTCACCAATGAGAGTGAGGGAGAGCCATTGTACTTTAATCAAGTGAAAAAGGCATCTTCTATGGTGAAGTCTCAATAGTTACTGTCGCGTCATGTGTTCAAAAGATATGTAGCCCTCAATCCGCCTGCAAAAAGAGTCATTATTTCATCATCTATACCCAACGTATTCTCTGCGCATAAAGTGACTTGATGTTGTAAATACGAGAGTTATATCCGAGAGTCTTTATAACATTGCCGAGATGCATCCTGAACGTTTTGTGGACTCATCATATTTTGAGGTTGCTCAGCTGATCCAAACATCCCTGATGCTTTTTTATTAATACGGGCAGCAATTTTGTTATGCATGTCAGTTGCAAAACCTAATTCTGGTTTATCTACAGTGCCATTCAATGTAATAAGAGCTGTGGGACGAGCTTTTAAACGTCTTCCTTCAATGGTCAAAAAATAATTAGTGAATTTTCCATCTGCCACCGCTTCTAACTCAGGGTGGTTATATCCTAATTTTTTAATGTCAACAATGAAGGTTTCAATGCTGTCTAAGTTTTGTTCATCGCGCGGCTTGAGCATCGTTTGAATGACAGCAGAGTCAACTTTACCAAGATCGAGCGTAAACAAACGGGTATCAAAATCTTTATTAAACTCTGGAATCCCAAGTTCATCGCGGTTTACGTTCTTTAGGCGGTGGATCTTAATCATACTCTTAAATGCGTCATAAGCCTCTGGTTTTAACGCTTCCTGCGCAAATTCTCGTAAAGCTGCATTGATATAAGTTTTGTCAATATCTACAGTATTATTCGCAGATAAAACGATATCTTCTTTATCGATTTTACCCGCAGGTGTTGCATATTCCTTAAACTTTCCATTCTCAATAAGAATAGCGTAATTTGCATTGTTTTTTGGACAGTAAAATGCTGCTAAAAGGCTTGCATTAGGCATTTGACCTGTGGAAAGAATATATTGTTCTTTAACTAAATCATTTCCAGATTCTTGAAGTAATTGTTTAATGTGGGGCAGAAGTTGATCAGCTTTTTTCTCTTTTATCAGACCAGAAAGAAAAGTGATCGTTTTACTGTAATGAGCGAAAGTTAAAAACTCAGATAGTTCATTATTGTCTATAATCAATTGAATTGTTTCTTGAACAAGCTTTTTATCCGCTTTCGAAAGCATGTAAAAAATATTTTATGTTTTCCGCATTTATCCATAGATTGTCATCATGGTTTTGTTTTGCAATCAGTGAAGTTTTAATTTGGTTTTCAAAAAACAGTATCAACAAGTCAGCAGTTGCGTCTGTGTATGCAAATTTTTTGTCATAACTGCTTTGTAGGGTCTGTTGACAATTGGTTCTTTGGCTGCAAAAAGAGTGTAATCGGTAAAAATTGGTTCTTGTTTTCGTTAAATAGCTTGCTATTCGCCTCAAA
>JABEVJ010000002.1 GCA_013043985.1 Legionellales bacterium
ATAGACCTCTTTCGAAACTCGCTGCTGAGAGTCAAAAGCAAGGCGCACCGGAGCGCAGAACCGGAGCATACACGTCAGTATGTGAGGATTCGAGCACCGAAGCAACGCAGCTTTTGACCTCAGCAGTAGAGTTTCAAAAAAGGTCTAATCCGTCAGCTTTATTTGGCATCGTACAGGGTGGGGTGTATCCGCATTTGCGAGATGTCTCACTTGCTGGATTACTGGAAATCGATTTTGATGGTTATGCGATTGGCGGTTTATCGGTGGGTGAACCCAAAGAGGAAATGATATCGATTCTTGATCATACCACTTCCATGCTGCCTGCAAATCGTCCTCGTTATTTGATGGGGGTGGGAACACCCACTGATTTGATTGAAGGTGTGCGCCGTGGAGTCGACATGTTTGATTGCGTCATGCCAACCCGCAACGCCCGGAATGGTCATTTATTTACCTCAGAGGGGATCATTCGAATTCGTAATGCCGTGCATCGAACCTCGCTTCTACCGCTCGACCCCGACTGTCATTGTTATACATGCATGAATTTTACACGCGCTTATCTGCACCATTTAGATCGCTGCGGCGAGATTTTAGGTGCCCATCTTAATACCCTGCACAACCTGCATTTTTATCAACGTGTCATGAAAGATTTGCGTAATGCGATTGAACAGGGTAAATTGCAAGACTTTGCAGTCACAAGCTATCAAAAATGGGGAGTTAACCAATGAGCTTTTTAATATCAGATGCATTTGCCAATACCGGAACCGCCGCTACTGCTGCTTCACCGGGCATAGGAAACAGCAATTTAACAACGATTCTGTTTCTTGTCGTTTTTTTTGCTGCTTTCTATTTTTTAATTTTACGACCACAAAATAAACGGGCAAAAGAACAGCGAAGCTTGATCAGCAATCTTGCCAAAGGCGATGAAGTCGTAACGAGTGGCGGGCTGGTTGGTAAGATCGTACAGCTTGATGATCAGTTTCTTGAGCTAGAAATCAGTGAAGGTATCAAAGTCAAAGTACAACGCTTTGCAGTTAGCTCCTGTTTACCCAAGGGAACATTGAAGGTCTGAGGAAAGCGTAATGAATAAGTATCCGCGTTGGAAATTTGGTTTACTATTGGTCGTCTTGATTTTAGGCATTGTCTACGCTTTTCCCAATTTATTTGGTGAAAATCCGGCTGTGCAGATTTCACCGCATACGGGTTATACCGTTGATAAAGCGGTTAATCAAAAGATAGTCGATATCTTGACCAGTAATAAAATACCTTATACCAGTATTTCAGGTGACAATAATTTGTTGCTGATTCGTTTTTCCAATGCGGATAACCAAATCAAGGCAAATGATTTAATTAAGACTGCAATGGGTGATAATTACACGGTTGCTTTAAATTTAGCCAGTGCTACGCCGTCTTTTCTCACTGACATTGGTGCCAATCCAATGAAGTTGGGGTTGGATTTACAGGGTGGCGTGCATTTTTTGCTTGCCATTGATGTTGATACATTGATCAAAAAACGGGTAGCGGGTTATATGAGAGGTATTGGTGATGAGCTGCGAGCCCAGCATATTCGTTATACTGGCTTGAATCGCACGACTAATAACCAGATTGTCATGCAATTTTCCTCTTCTGATACTATGAATCAAGCTTCTCAATTAATCACGAAGCAGTATACCGATTTGACGGTACAAACGACCGATACCAACGGTATTTATCAATTAACTGCATTAATGTCACCAGCGGCTATCATTAATGCCCAAAATAATGCGATTGAACAGACTACGTCTATTTTACGAAATCGAATCAATGCCTTAGGCATTTCAGAGCCCATTGTTCAACGCCAGGGAGCTGAACGTATTGCAGTTGATTTACCGGGTGTGCAGGATACTGCCAGGGCTCAGGAAATCCTTGGCGGTACGGCCACGCTGGAGTTTCATTTGGTTGATGACCAACACGATCTGGCGCAGGCACTCAGTGGCAATGTGCCCGCAGGTTCAAAAATTTATTACTCTCAGGACGGACAACCCGTATTATTGAAAGATCAGGTTGTGTTGACGGGTACCTCGATTACCAATGCGACATCCAGCTATAGCGAAGATGGTAAGCCCTCGGTTAATATCTGGCTTGGCGGCGGTGGTGAGTCCAATTTTTATAAACTGACAGGGCAGAATATCGGACATGGTATGGCATCGGTTTATATTGAAACGACGATGACACCTGTTTTGAAAGACGGCAAAACCGTGTATGTTCCTCATACGACAGAAAAAGTCATCAATGTTGCAACAATTCAAAGTGCCTTACCAAATAACTTCCAGATTACGGGCCTGACAGACGCCAATCAAGCACGGGATTTGGCACTCTTGCTGCGAGCAGGGGCTTTGCCGACGACTATTACCATTATTGAAGAAACCACGGTGGGGCCAAGCCTGGGCAAACAAAACATCAATATGGGGATTTTCTCTGTTGAAATTGGTCTAGCAGTGATTGTTCTGTTTATGATTGCCTATTACCGTGTATTTGGTTTGGTCGCTGATATTGCGCTATTTATGAATTTGGTTTTATTGGTTGCTGTTTTGTCAATCATTGGTGCAACCCTGACCTTACCGGGTCTTGCTGGTATTGTGCTGACGATGGGTATGGCGGTTGATGCGAATGTATTGATCTTTGAGCGTATTCGAGAAGAAATGCGCAATGGCATGTCACCTCATGCCTGCATTGAGGCGGGTTACCAGAAAGCATTGGCAACCATTGTGGATGCGAATGTCACCACGTTGATTGCTGCATTAGCTCTGTTTGGTATCGGTACAGGTGCGGTGAGAGGGTTTGCAGTGACCTTGACACTCGGGATTTTGATATCCATGTTTACTGCAATTATGGGAACACGTGCCATGGTTTATCTCATTTATGGCAGAAAACATCACATTAAAAAATTATCGATAGGAATTTAACCATGGAGTTTTTTAAATCCAATACTCGCATTGATTTCATGGTGCTGCGCAAGTGGGCAGCACTTTTGTCGGTGGGTTTTGTTCTTGCTTCATTGATCACACTTTTTGTGAATGGCTTGACTTGGGGGCTTCAGTTTACTGGAGGGACTGAGGTACATATATCCTTTTCGCAACCTGCGGATATTTCAGAAATTCGTACCGAACTTCAAGCGGCGGGTTTTAATACCAATAATTTAGTTGTGCAAAATTATGGCACAAGCAAAAGTGTTTTAGTTCGAATCGGTGGTGGACAAAATATGGAACAAAAATCGCTTGGAAATCAAGTAGTCAGTGCGATAAAAGGGTCCACGCTTGAAAGTGTCAGTTATATTGGCCCTGAGGTAGGCAAAGAACTTGCAACAACAGGTGCATTGGCTTTATTTGTTGCTGTTCTGGGTACGGCAATTTACATCGCTTTGCGATTTGAGTATCGATTGGCATTAAGTGCGGCCATCTCACTGTTGCATGATCCCATCATTATCCTCGGTGTTTTTTCATTTTTCCATATGGAATTTGATTTAATCTCTTTAGCGGCGGTGTTAACAATCATTGGTTATTCGCTCAATGATACTATTGTTGTGTTTGATCGGATGCGTGAAAATTTCCGAAAAGTACGTAATGCAACCGCCTCAGAGATTGTCAATTTATCAGTGAATCAAACCTTGTCGCGAACCATTATGACATCTGGCTTGACTTTAATAGCCGTTCTGGCATTGTTTTTCTTTGGTGGGCCAACATTACATGGTTTTGCAACAGCTTTATGGATTGGTATTGTCATTGGCACCTACTCATCGATTTATGTGGCAGGGGCTTTGGCTGTCACATTAGGTCTGACTAGGGATGATTTGTTGCCAAAAGCCAGGGTAGTTGATGACAGGCCCTAAGAATGGTTCTGCGGCGTTGTTGCTTTTGACGTCTCGCCACCGTCATGTACTCGGTGTACACTCCGATGGCTCGAGTCAAAAGCACCTAGCCGCAAAACCATTCTTGAGTATGCGCCCTAAAAAATGTAAGTAAACGCGGAGAATATAAAATGGTAAAACAAATGATAAAACCCCTGGTTGTTGCTTTGTCACTCCTATCGCTGACAGCTCTGACAGGTTGTACAGCGATTAATCCTTATACTGGACAGTCAGGCGCAAGTGATACAACCAAAGGAGCCGTGGTTGGTGGTCTTGCAGGCGCAGGAATAGGAGCGTTAGCTGGCGGAACCAATGGTGCTCTGATAGGAGCTGCAGTAGGTACAGCTGCAGGTGGCCTGGTTGGATACGGAATGGATAAAGAAAATCAAGAGCTGCGTCAAGTGCTCATGAACTCTGGTGTACAAGTGCAGAGAAATGGAGACCAGATTACACTGATAATGTCTTCTGATGTGACATTTGCAACCAATAGCGCAGATATTAATGCTGGTTTTTATCAGACACTTAGCTCTGTTGCGCTGGTATTGAGAAAATACAACAATAACAACGTGATTATTACGGGTTATACCGATAATACTGGTGCACCTACATACAATCAACAGTTGTCTCAAGCTCGTGCGAAGAGTGTTGGAGCTTACTTGGTTGGCCAGGGTATATCACCTAATCGTCTCTTTGCGCAGGGTATGGGTGAGTTGAATCCTATTGCAAGTAATTCAACAGCTCAGGGTCGTGCTCAAAACCGTCGAGTAGAAATTACGTTACGACCGAGTTAGTCGCTGTCGCGTAATTGGAAATAACAACAAATAGGCGAAAATGCTCGTCATTGCGAGGAGTTTACTTTGAGCAATCCAGAATACTCATAAGCGTCA